>NZ_JAXBLX010000012.1:0-127136 GCF_037027555.1 Halalkalibacter kiskunsagensis
GGCGAGCATGTCTTTTGCCCCCTTCATGATTGGAAAATTAATATGAAGGATGGAAAAGTGCAAGCACCAGATGTCGGTTGTGTGAAGAAATATCAAGTAGAAATAGAAAATGAATCGATCTATATTCATTTAGACCAATAGTTTATGAGCATGTGCGTAATGAAAATTGTGCACATGCTCTTTCTTTAGTGCCTGGCACGCCGCGAAATTTGTCGATTAATAAGAACAAAAAAAAAGCAATCACGCTATCGTTATGATTGCTTTTTTTGTTGTGAATTAGCAGATAAATAATAAAAAAAGATATAAATTAGAAGTTTGTATGACTATGTAAAAATTAATAGATATGACAAGTGTCATATCGGTTAGTTGACGTTCATGACTTCTTGAATGAATCATTTTCTTTTATGATTGAGTTAATTAGTTCTCCAAATAAATGATTAAATAGGTTCTTTCAAGGGGGAAAATATGAGTAATCCAAAACAAAAACTAGCACAGCTTAGAAAAAGCATTGCACCGTTTGAAAAATCGGATGCTAAATCAAGTATTAGACAAATAATGAATACAGTTCCACCATTTTTCTTATTATGGTTTCTGGCGTACCAGAGCTTGTCAGTCTCTATCTGGCTAACCTTTGCTTTTGCTGTTATTGCTGCAGGGTTTGTCGTTCGAATTTTTATTATTTTCCATGATTGTTGTCATGGGTCATTCTTTAAAAATAAAAAGATCAATCATCTACTTGGCACCATTACAGGTATTATTACGATGTTTCCTTATGAAAAATGGAAACGTGAGCATTCGATTCATCATGCAACAAGTGGAAATTTAAATAAGCGCGGTATCGGTGACGTCTGGATTATGACGGTTGATGAATACGTGGCAGCGTCATTTAAAGAAAAATTGGCGTACCGACTTTATCGAAATCCACTCGTTATGTTTGGGCTTGGTCCAATTTACTTGTTTTTCATTACGAATCGGTTCAATCGTAAAGATGCAAGAAAAAACGAACGCGTCAACACACATATGATTAATGTTTCAATCGTTGCTCTTTATTCATTCATGATCTGGCTCATTGGCTGGCAGGCATTTCTAATCATTCAAGCGCCGATCCTCCTTGTATCAGGAGCGCTTGGTATCTGGTTATTTTATGTACAACATCAATTTGAAGATGCTTACTTTGAAGATGAAAAAGAGTGGGATTATGTGAAAGCTGCAATTGATGGAAGTTCGTATTATAAACTACCCAAAATATTACAATGGGTAACAGGAAATATTGGTTATCATCATGTTCACCACTTAAGTCCAAGAGTTCCGAACTATAACTTGGAAAAGGTACATGCAACAACACCTCCATTACAAAAAGCAACAACGATTACAGTTGGATCAAGTTTACAATCGATTCGTTTTCGTTTATACGACGAGAATAGTAAGACATTTGTAAGCTTTAAGCAGGTTAAGTCCCTTACGCCCAAAGCAAGACCGAGCGTACAAATTAAGAATACAGAGGCAAGCCTCCAAGTGAAATAATAAATAGGCAAGCGAAAAACCGTTCAACTTAGCATTGAAGGGTTTTTCTTTGCTCAGAATAAAGTATAACCTGCCATAAACGATGTTCATTATTGTATGATAAGTATGTAGACTATTGCTCTTATAAGTCTAGATACATAACAAATTAAAAGAGAGGGGGACGATTATGCAAAGTTGGTATAACATCTTCCCGAAAAATACGGGGCTTAGCGTCTACGTATGGATTATTTTTTGTCTGTTACCGTTTTATTTTATTTTTAAGTCGTCTTCTGCATTGGAAATTATTTTCGGTATTATTATGATTTTGTTATTTTTTATTTCATATCGTCTATCTTTTATTTCCAAAGGTGGACTTGTCTATTTATGGGTTGCAGTTGAAATGGCAATCAGCATTGGTATGACGTTGTTTTACGGATATGTTTATTTTGCTCTTTTCTTAGCATTTTTTATTGGGAATATTCAAAATAAAGCTGGTTTCTTAACACTGTATATTGTTCACCTTTTAACGACAATTAGTGCAGTGAGCTGGGGTTTTTTTACACAAACTGAATTATTTTTTGCTCAGTTCCCTTTCATTATTCTGTCTGTGATCGGTGTTATTCTCATGCCGTTTAATACGTATAATCGAAACAAACGTGAAAAATTAGAGGGTCAATTAGAGGACGCAAATAAAAGAATCTCCCAATTAATTGTTATGGAAGAGCGTCAACGTATTGCGCGTGATTTACATGACACGCTTGGTCAAAAACTGTCGCTTATTGGATTGAAAAGTGATTTGGCACGGAAGTTAATCGAGATAAATCCAGATTCTGCGAAAGTTGAAATGAGTGATATAAACCAAACTGCAAGAACGGCATTAAAGGAAGTACGTGAGATGGTTTCAGATATGCGTGGAGCTAAGTTAGAAGATGAAGTCATCCATATTCAGCAAATTTTAAAAGCTGCACAAATAGAGTTCACAATGGAAGGGGATCCCAATCTAAAAAGCACACCACTATTAGTCGAAAATGTCGTGAGTATGTGTTTGAAAGAGGCTGTAACTAATGTTGTTAAACATAGTCAGGCCTCTTCTTGTAAAGTTATGATTTGTGAGTCTTCCGATGAATTACAAATCATTGTACAAGATGATGGAATTGGTATCTCAGAGAAAAGCGAATCTTCAAGCGGTAGTGGACTTAAGGGTATAAGAGAACGGTTGGAATTTGTAAATGGAAGTTTAGACTTTGTTAAGTCAGATGGAACGGTTCTTGATATTCGAGTACCGAATGCCATTTCGCAAACAAAACAGGAGGGATTGACGTGATTCGAATTGTCATTGCCGAAGATCAACGAATGTTGCTAGGAGCTCTTGGTTCTTTACTTGATTTGGAAGAGGATATGGAGGTTGTTGGAAAAGCGAGGAACGGGGAAGAAGCATTGGCATTGGTAAAACAGTGCCAGCCTGATATTTGTATTATGGATATTGAAATGCCGATAAAAAGTGGCCTTGATGCAGCAGAGGAATTGATCGATCAACCATGTAAAGTCATTATCTTAACGACTTTTGCCCGCGCAGGATATTTTGAACGTGCGCGAAATGCAGAGGTGAGTGGTTATTTGCTAAAAGATAGCCCAAGTGAGGAATTAGCAAACTCGATTCGAATCATTATGGATGGACGACGTATTTATGCTCCAGAATTAGTTGATTTAGCATACGACAACAAAAATCCACTTACGAAACGCGAAAAGGAGGTAATGGAATTGATTGCGGAAGGGAAAAGTACAAATGAGATTGCCAAGGAGCTTTCTCTTACAAATGGTACGGTCCGTAATTATATCTCAGTTATACTTGATAAGTTAGATGTTGGTAACCGAATTGAAGCTATCTCAAGGTTTAATGAAAAAGGCTGGTTTAAATGAGGTATCTGACACGTCTCGAAATTTCTCGTCTATGTAGGATGAGTGCACTCCATACAAAAAAGCAATCACGCAAACGTGATTGCTTTTTCTATAACAATTTACTACCGTACACCCTCTGTTGATGATGCAACACAAGCGCTACCTAAATAGTTAGCTCAGCTTAGGTGACTCCACGGCACACGGAAGGGACCACTTACTGCTGCTTCCTTCCGGACCTGACAGGATTCATGGGATTCCGTTGCGTAGAACCCAAGCTTCAACACCACTTATTTAGGTCAGACCAAGTGAGAACAAAACCTTGAGAGGGAATTTAGCCTCGCTACAGCGGATTGCGAGTACAGGGCACCGCTAACTCCCCGCTTAGCACGGTATTAAATTATTTGCGTATTAATTTGTAATACATCCTTTATTATAAAGGAATTTAACTTAACTACAATGCTAATAAATTAGAAATTAGGGAAATGATTTCCTCGAACAAATAGATATGGTCATTGATATTATCTTTCTATGTACTCAAACTATGCTTCGAATTACATAAAATACTGTGCTAAATAATCTAACTAAACGGTCAATAGTTTTATTGAATTATGATTTAATGAGGATGAAATGACTTTTAATTAAATCATAATTCTTAAAAGAGCATTTCAACACCACCTTCCCTTCAAGCTACCAAAGAACCCCATATAACTATAAGGAACTCACATTCTAATCTATTCATTTTACTATCACTTTGTTATACAAAGCTTTTTGTGAAAATGACTAATCTATTCTGCCTACCGATTGTTAAAATTAGGAATAAGTTTAATGTCTATGCCGATAATAAACACTAATTAAACTTTTCACTTTAAAGGTACTAGGAGAAGCGGTCTATCAAGTAAGAATCTATAGTTAAACGGGCTACATGCGTTTGCCTCTAGGAAAATCAGATCAACGAATACCTAGAATGGATATACATTAGAAGGACTATAATTTAGATGAGATAGCTGTTTTTTTCTTAAATCACACACAAGAACTCGTATGAAGAAACAATTCATTAATCATTAATTGGGGGGAGTCCATGTTTCGAAATTTAATTGGAGCAAAAAAGAAGAAAGCGCATGCAGTTGAATTCGTGACGTCAGATGATTTTTACGATGAAAATAAGATCATTTTCGATGCGTTTAATCATATAAAGACCCCTCCTCAACTACTCGAAAAAATGTATCAAGTGAGTCAAAGTTCTTCCAATCATGATTTTTATTATTATGGTCCTTCTCCTCATCGATTTGTGAAGCAATCCTTACAATATGCCAATAAAACATTTCCAGAATGTCTAATGCCACCATTTCAACACTATTATGCGAATTTTGATCTGATGAATACACAACAAAAGCAGTGGTACTTTTATTGGAGAGAAAGAGTGGTAAACGGTCATTATTTACAAACAGATGTAAGTTATCTATATGTTTTTGTGTACGAGTTAATTAATTATACCTTTAATTCAAACGCTGCATTTAATGTCAGTATGCTCATTCGTCTTTATGATGCATACAACGATCAGCCTAACGTAGGGAATTTAAAAGTATTAATTTTTGACATGTTGTATGAATTAGATGAGAAAGAAGAAGCAAAGAAATGGTATACATACACGCCTAAGCAACCAGGTTTATATAAACAACTAAAAGAGAAAGCACATGATTTATCGAGAATTCCTATGACACCATGGAAAAGTTACCTTCACTTTCACTGTGCCAGCAAATTTCTCACCACTCATAAAACGAAAGTCTATAAAACATTTAGAGAATGCATCTATCTACTCGAAGAACAGTACGTCAACGTAGACGCGAGAAAACTCGTAGATACATATTTTGAAGTGAAAAAAGAAACCTATCACCATCATTTGTTCCAAGGAATGATTTCGTTTCGAAATCATCAAGCGATTGCTGCATTTGAGGTAGAAATGGTTTATCCGACAAGGCGTTTACTTGAGGAGATTCCTGCTTTTTTCCGACTAGCAGAAAATGTGACTCGTTTGTTGCATGGTGAAAAAAGACAGTTGAAACTAGACGAAGATGTTTTTCCTGATGGCTTAAAAGAAAAAATGATCAAGTACATGTCGCAATCAACAACAAAAGGGCGTTTTAAATCTGCGAGGAAGAAAAATAAGGTGCAAACAGGGAGTACGATCCCACCTAAGCCAGAGGAGCGGCCGGAGGTAAAGATTGAATTTAATGAAGAACGGATTCAAAAATTAAGTAAGCAAAGTGATGAGTTGGTGCTAGAAGTGGAAGAAAGAACAATTGAAATGGAAGAGGACAAGTTCGAACACAAGCCCGTTCAACAGCAAGAGCAACATGTTGAAGAGGCAGCAATCAACAAATTAGACGACTTCTTTTCAGGAGGATTGCAAGAGGTCGACGAAAACGAAATTGGGGAGTTTATTGATTCATTGACTGAAATTGAACGTGACTTTTTAACCCAGTTCCATACACTTGAATGGGCCAAACAAGAAGCAACCCAATTTCTCAAAACAAAAGGCATGATGATCGGTGTTTTCTTAGGAGAAATTAACGAAAAGGCACAAGAGCATTTAGAAGACAATCTGATTGAAGAGGCAGGAGAGAACTTGCGTATTTTTGAAGAGTTTGAAGCAGTTATTTCATTCGCAAAGGAGAGATAAGAGATGAAAATCAAAAAAAGAGATTCATCAGCCATCTTAAATTCCTTATTCGGTGGGGTTGTTCCCAATCGCGGCATTCAACATATTATGGTTGGACGAGCCGATGAATCAAGACAAATCATGATGGATTTGGATAACATCAAAAAAGGCTCTTCCGTTGTGAAATTTTTTATCGGACCATTTGGCAGCGGGAAAAGCTTTATTCAAGGGTTTATCAAACAATTAGCTTTTAATGAAAAGTTTGTTGTAACTGCTGCTGATTTCACGCCAGAACGGCGGTTATATGGGGCAGAAGGAAAAGCTATAGCGCTTTACGGTGAGTTAATGAAAAACTTAGCGACATCCACTCAACCTGAAGGAAACGCACTGCCTAGTATGTTAGATAAGTGGATCAACACAATTCAAACAGCAGTCATGCAAGAAAAAGGCTATGCGACAATCGAATTTGATAACCGTGATTTTGCTCGAGATGTTGAAGAAGAAATTACGAATGTTGTCGCGAAAATGGATGATTTAACAGGTGGGTTCGATTTTGCGCGTATTTTGGTTTTGTATTTTCAAGGGTTTGTGAATGACAATCAGGACTTGCAAAGGCGCTGTCTTCGTTGGTTACGTGGTGAATACGGGACAAAGACAGAAGCGAAGGCAGACCTAGGTGTGAGAGATATTATTAATGATAACAACTGGTATAACTACATTAAAATTGTTTCACAGTTCGTCAAGCAAATTGGGTATTCAGGTTTAATCGTTAACTTTGATGAAGCGATTAACTTGTTTAAAATTACACATCCACAAGCAAGAGAAAAAAACTATGAGATCATATTAAAAATATACAATGATACCCTTCAAGGAACATTAGAAGGTCTTTATATTACTTTTGGTGGAACAGTTGAATTTTTAGAAGATGAAAGACGTGGGTTGTTTAGTTATGGAGCGTTGAAACGGCGCTTAGAAACGAATCGTTTTGAGACAACTGAATACCGTGATTTATCTCAACCAGTCATCAAATTAACACCGTTAAAAAGTGAAGAGACGTTCCTGTTATTACAGAGATTAAAGGAGATTCATGCCACTTACTATGAATATGTCTCATCTATTTCAGATGATGACATAAAAGGGTACATTCAAAAAGAATACAATCGCCCTGGTGCAGCTGATCATTTAACCGTTGGAGACATTATAAGAGGCTTTCTTCATGTCTTAAGTATTCTCCACCAAAATCCTAATTACGATCGAACGAAAATTTTCGAAGCGCCATCAGAAAGAGTAGAAAAAGACATAATTTTTTCACGGTTTTCTCGTTAAAAAGGGGGTCTGATTGTGAGCTCTTTTCAGCTCTTATCCACTCATCTACAAAAGAAAATATGGGACATGAAATGGGAGTCTTTTAACAAAATTCAAGATAAGGCTATCCCAATTATTATGAATACTGAAAAGGATGTTGTGCTCTCTGCGGGGACTGCTTCTGGAAAAACAGAAGCTGCTTTTTTGCCGATTTTAACAAAAATCGAAGCGACTGCTAGTCAATCGCTGAAGGTATTATACGTTTCGCCGCTAAAGGCCTTAATCAATAATCAGTTTGAAAGAATTGACAAGTTATGTGAATACATGGATGTTAAGATCCATCGTTGGCATGGCGATGTGTCACAGAGTAAAAAACAAACGTTTCTAAAGAGCCCGTCAGGTATTTTACAAATTACCCCTGAATCAATCGAGAGTTTGTTTATTAATCGTCCTGGGAGCTTGAGAACGTTGTTTCAAGATTTACAGTTTATCGTCATTGATGAAATTCACTCCTTTATTGATCGAGAAAGAGGTGTACAGCTTAGGTCATTGTTGTCAAGGATTGGTGAACATACAGAGAAGAGAGCTCGAATGGTTGGCTTATCAGCAACGATTGATCAATTTGATTTAGTGAAAAGGTGGGTGGATTTTCAAGCACCTGAGAACGTTGCTGTGTTAGAGGATAAAGGTTCAAATAAAACTCCATATCATCATCTCATGTATTTTGGAACGGATGGCAGTTTTAAGAAACCACTTGCGTTATATAAAGACATGCGTCAGTTAACGAGGGAACAGAAGGCGATTATTTTTTGCAACAGTCGAGGAGAAGTGGAGGAAGCAACAGTTTCATTAAATCGTTTAGCTGAACGGGAGCGAGCGGGTGAATCCTATTACCCTCATCATTCTTCTATCGATAAAAAAGAAAGAGAACATGTAGAGAAGGTAATGCATGAGACAAACGTCGACAAAAGCATTGTTGCTACAAGTTCACTTGAATTAGGAATTGATATTGGAAATGTTGATTTGGTCATTCAATTAGATAGTACATTTAGTGTATCTTCCCTAAAACAACGATTAGGGCGTTCAGGTCGGAAGAAGGAAGCCAATCCAATTTTGCAATTGTATGCAACCGAACGAGATAGTTTGCTAAAGTCAGTCGCTGTGATGGAATTGTTGTTAGACAAGTGGATTGAACCAGCGACTGGGTACCCTGTTCCTTATGACATCGCTTTCCATCAACTGCTTTCGATTTGTTCAGAAAAAAATGGAGTGACCAAGCCGCAATTAGTGTTGCTTATTAAAGAAAACCACATCTTTTATTCATTGGATGTACGGAAGATTGACTTGTTAATTGAATACATGATCGAACATGAGTTACTAGAGCGGTTGAAAGGGCGCGGGGAATGTATTGTTGGTTTTAAAGGTGAGCACTTGCTACGGAGCAAAGACTTTTACTCAGTCTTTATGACAAATGAGGAATATGAAGTCATGGAAGGTATTCGCAAAATTGGATCAATTGATAAGACTCCTTTCGTTTATGAAGGAGATAACATTATTTTATCTGGGAAGCTATGGACGATTCATTCGTTAGATAAAAAGAAAAACAAAGCCTATGTCAAAAAAGCGGTCAATGCTAAACCACCTAAATTCAGAAGTGCAAGTGGGAAGCTCCATAAAAAAATAGGCGAAAAAATGTTCGAGATTCTCTGCTCGGATGATGGTTATGAGTATTTAGATGAACAGGCAGACGATATGTTATACGACATTAGAAAACCATACCATTTTAACGAAATCAATAGGCATGAACGTGTCCTTTGGAAAGAGAAGAAAGAGTATACATTCGAGTCGTTTACCTCGACAGAAATTACGACGACCCTCTATTGGATGATGAAAATACTAGGCGTGAATGTATGGAGTAGAGATCCATTAGGGAGAATCAAATTTGAATATGAGGGTACTCCTACTGAATTGCTACGAAACCTACTTCATTTTACTTGGTCAGAAAGTGTCATCTTGCAAGCGAAAAAAGAAAAAGAAGAGTTTGTCACGAAATTTTCAGGTTATTTACCTGAACAATTAAAGGATGAAATGCATGGTGAGCATGAACTAGATATAAAAGGGACGATTGAGTATTTGAAGGAGTATGAATGGAAGGTGGTTACGACTAATTTCTGATGGGTATGTATGTGATTGTTTTTTCAGTGTACTAGGTGAATTCATTGATGAAAGTGGTAAAAGATGGGATGATGGTACAAGTTAGGTAGGTTCTAATTTTGTATTATGTGAGGGGGAGATGATTCTTGAGTTTCACGTTTATTCACGCAGCTGATATCCATCTTGACAGTCCATTAAGAGGATTGGAAAAGTATGAAGGGGCACCGGTTGAAAGAATTCGCAATGCAACAAGGGATGCATTTAAAAACTTGGTAGATGTAGCGATTGATAAAAAGGTTTCCTTCCTTGTCATTGCAGGTGATCTTTATGATGGTGATTGGAAGGACTATTATACTGGGTTATTTTTTGTTAGCCAAATGAGTCGTTTGCAAAAAGAGAAGATCAATGTTTATTTGATTCGAGGAAATCATGATGCACAAAGTTTAATCACAAAGGAATTAAAGTTACCTGATAATGTGATTGAATTCTCTGTTGATCAACCAACAACCAAAATAAATGATGAATTAAAAGTGGCCTTCCATGGACAAGGGTTCAGGTCAAGGTCGGTAACAGATAATCTTGCAAAAGCATATCCACAAAAGGTAGATGGATATTTTAACATTGGCCTGCTGCATACAAGTGCAACTGGCCGAGAAGGACATGAAAGCTATGCACCGTGTTCGATAGATGATTTACGTGAAAAGGGTTATGACTATTGGGCATTAGGACATATTCACTTACGAGAGGTGCTACATGATAACAATCCTGTTATTCTCTTTTCAGGTAATATTCAAGGCAGACATATCCGAGAACCTGGACAAAAAGGCTGTACGGTCGTACAAGTAAAGGACGGGCAAGTGGATTCATACGAACATTATTCACTCGATGTCCTAAGGTGGGAAGTTTGTGAAGTTGATGCGTCAACAATAGACACCGTTGATGATTTGATTGAGGCCACGCGAGAGCAATTAGTACAGTCGTACCAGCAAGCTGAAGGGCGGTTCTTAGCTGTTCGTATTCGGATAATGGGCTCAAGTAACGTACATCAAGAATTAGTAGTTGAAAAGGACCATGTCATCAATAATTTACGGTCCATGGCAATCGAAGTTGGGTATGGGGATGTTTGGATTGAAAAAGTCAAAATAGAGACGAGTCGTCAAATTGATTTGGATGAACTAAAAGAGCAGCATACACCTGTAGCTAGCATATTAGAATATCTTGATGCAGTCACAGGTGAGGAAGAGACATTGGAATTGCTACTAGAGGAGTTTAAGGATTTACAGAACGCTTTGCCGTATGAATTAAAAAACGCTGAGGATGGATTTGACTTTACTGACACCACGTTAATGAAATCAAGGTTAGATGAAGTGGAAGATTTAATTTTGCATTATTTAACAACGAAGGTAGGGGGGGAAACGTCTTGAGATTTGACTATTTACAGTTACTGGCATTTGGTCATTTTACCAATTATCAATTACTGTTCGAAGAAAATAAGAATTTTCATTTGATCTATGGACCAAATGAGGCAGGGAAAAGTACCATTCTCAGGTCCGTTTCAAATTTCTTGTACGGCTTTCCACGACAAACGACGGACTCCTTTCTCCACAGCAATAAGAATTTACGAATTGAGGGTCAGTTAAAAGATACAAAGGGTGAAACGTTACAGTTCATTCGTCGTAAAGGTACAAAGAATACTGTGTTAGATATGAACAATAATGCAATGGATGAAAAAAAAGTACATGGATTTTTAAACGGAATGTCAGAGCAGCACTTCCTCAATATGTTTGCACTCGACCATGTACGATTGCGCGAAGGTGGAGAAAGCCTCTTACAAAGCGATGGGAATGTCGGTGAAAGCTTATTTTCAGCAGCTTCAGGGATAAGTGTTCTTAAAAACGTGTTGGAAGAGTTAGACAAGAAGTCTCGGAGTCTTTATTTAAAAGGGGGGTCAAAGCCTGAAATTAATCAAGCATTAAAGGAAGAAAGAGAAATATCGACAACGTTAGCAGAAAATCAGCTGAAGATTCAAACATGGAGAGAGTTGGAACGCACATATATTGACGGGAAAGAGGAAATAGAAACATTATTAAAGGAAATGAAAACGATAGGAAGTGTAGAAAGCAAATATCTACGCTTACAACAAACGCTACCTAAAATGGCACTACGTAATGACTTCATTAAAAAGCTGGATGAACTTAGCAATATTCCAGATTTGCCAGAACAAGCGGAGGAGATACGAAAAGAGAATCTCCAAAAGGTAGAAGCTGCACGAAAAGCTCAGAAAAAAGCAGAAGATCAATTGAAAGAAATAAAGGATAAAATAGACGGTATTTCAGTGCCTGAAGGGCTGCTCGATCAGACGGCTGTTATTGAAGCCTTGTACAGAGAAGCAGAAGGTTACCGGAAAGATGTGAAGCAATTACCTATTTTAGATGGGAAACAGAAGCAGCTAGAACAAAGTATTCGATCATCATTAAAAGAGATAGATGTATCAAATCAAGACTTAGCGAATGTAGATCAGTACCGAGTATCTGCTGAGAAAAAGAAAATGGTTCGAGAGTTAAGTGAGCAGAAACCACTTTTAGATCACCATTTAAAAACAGAAACAAGCGAGTTTGTTTCCATCCAAAAAGAGCTAAAGAAACTAACAAGTAAATTGGAGAAAATTGGTGAATTGCCCGATATCGATACCCTTGAACATGTGATGGATAAGATTAAAAGTGAAGGAAAAGTGGAAGAAATACTTAAAGAAACACGTGCACGAGTAGAACAACTCGAAGTAGACATTAACGAATCCATTCGATTGCTTCCATTATGGGAGGGTACAAGTGAAGAACTTCTCCATCTAAAAATACCGAATTTAACTGAAACGGTGAAGAAGTATCAGAAACAAATTCAAGATGTAACTTATGAGCTCAAACAAATAACTGATAAAATAGAGTCGGAAAACGAGTTAATAGAAGAAAATGAAAAGAGAATTCGTGAGCTTGAATCTCTTGCTGATATCCCGACGGAGGAAGTATTGAATGAATCAAGAAATCGTCGTGATTCAGGCTGGTTAATCATTCGAAATAAATTGAACACTGGAGACTTTGATGATGAAAAACTAAAAGAGTTTACAAACGGACTTCCAGTCGACATGGCATTTGAAAAAAGCGTCCATGAAACAGACGGTATTGCCGATAAAATGCGAAGAGAAGCTGAAAAACTAGGAGAAAAAAATAAGTTTCGTGCAGACATCGAAACAAGTAAGAAAAAGCTTAGGACGCTAACAGATGAACGTAAGAAACTTAACGATGAACGAAAACAATGGGAAGAAGACTGGACAAATGAATGGAAGGCAGCAAAGATCAAACCGTTAACACCAGATGAAATGATTGAATGGCTTGAGCGATATGAACTTATCATCGCTTTCATTCATGATCACCAAAGAACTGCAACCGAAGTACAGATACTTGAGGTAAAGCGAGCGGATTTAAAAACATCATTAGAAGAAGTACTATTAACGATGGAGGTCATTTTTAAGGAATCATCCCTCGAGGAGCTTATGCTTGAAGCCGATAAAACAAGAAAACAACGAACTGTACTGATAAATGAGCGGAACCATTTAATTGCTAAATTGAACGACCTACATGAGAAACTAGAGAAATCTCAGGACAAACAAGAAGAAACGTCACAGCAAATCAATGAATGGAAAATAGCTTGGGAAAAAGCATTAGATGGACTGGCTCTGTCAAAAGAGACAACTCCCACTGTTGTAAAAGAATTGCTTGAGACGTATGACGCGTGCGTATGCAGCTTTGATGACTTAATGCAGATAGAAGAAGACATAAAAGCAATTAAAGTTAGAATTAGTAATTTTGAAGAAAAGGTCAGAGGATTAAATCAATCACTTGTTAGCGAATTAGTTGAAAACGAAATGGATGTCGCAGTTAACAAAATCTATCAATCCCTTCAAAAAGCATCTCAAGACCAGGTGACAATGGAGACTTTGCAAATGCAACTAAAACAAGGACAAGATGATAAAAAAGAAGCAGCTAATGAACTAGTTGAGGCCAACGCTAAGCTAGCAGAGCTGATAGCAAAAGCAAACTGTCAAACGTTTGAAGAACTTGAAAAGGTAGAAGCTGCATGTAAACAAAAAGTCGAGTATGCAGATAAAATTGAGCAACTTAACGAACAGCTAATTGAAATAGGAAACGGCCGAACGATTGCTGAACTGATTGATGAAGCAGAGCATGCTGACAAGGATGTGATTGATTTTGAATTAGCAGAACTCAGGCGAAAGCGAACTGAATTAGATCAAAAGCGCTCTGAAATGGAGCAAGCCCACGGTGTTGTGAAAAAGGAATACAATGAAAAGATCGAAGGAACGAACTTTTCATCTGTTCAAGCAGCTGAGGAAAAACAGAGCGTTCTAGCGAAAATCACCCACTATACCGATGAATACATGAACCATAAATTAGCGTCGTTGTTGTTAAAGAAAGGGATTGAGTTCTATCGTGAAAAAAATCAAAGTCCAATAATGAATCGCGCAAGTGAAATCTTTCAACGATTAACGCTGCAGTCGTTTGATGGCATTACTGTCGAATTTGATGAAAAAGATCAACCAGTCATAATGGGCATTCGAAATACGGATGAAAGAATTCCTGTATCAGGCATGAGTGACGGAACAACTGACCAACTCTATTTAGCTCTACGTATCGCGAGTATTGAAAAATACGTAAATGAGAACGAACCGATCCCATTTATCGTTGATGATATTCTCGTACACTTTGATGACGAAAGATCGAAAGAAACATTAAAAGTCCTTGTGGAGCTATCTAAGAAAACGCAAATTATTTTCTTTACCCATCACTACCGGCTAATAGAGCTCATGAAAGAAGTAACATTGGAGCCTATGTATCAGTTAAAGGATATTCAGTCTGCTACGCAAGAGGTACATTAGGTTTCTGGCACTTGTCGAATCGTTTTCCTATAAATGAATAATGTCCTCACCTTTTAGAAAAACTGATTGGTGAGGTGAAGGAAAAGATGGGATTTATTAATGCTATTGACCAATGGTTGGAAAAGAAAAATGAGAAAAGAATTGCCCTTTCCAAATCACAGGGAATCTGTCCTGAATGTCAAGGTAAAGGGTTTAACATGGTAGGAACTGAAGTATATATAACGAATTCTTATTATGATTGTCCTGGTTGCAATGGCAGTGGTTCATTTGCTGATTGGTTAGAGACAAATTAATGGTTTACGATCAAAATGCGGGAGTTTTACCCGCATTTTTTTATTTTGGAACGATGTCCTACCAAGGGACTATAATAGATTTGGACAGACATACGCAAGTTCTAATTTTAATGAAAACAAAGTACCAGTGAGTAGGTAAAAGTCTTATAGAGTAATTCTAGTTAGTCGATAAAATATAGAATTAGTAGATAAATTTTGATAGTAACCGATAAATTTCCCCGGTATATTAACTTATTGCTGAATCGCCGCTTTTTATTAGAAGTTTTGTCATGTAGGAGGAAAGTGGTCATAGTCGTATCTAATATGTAAGACACCATATATTTTTTCAAGTAAATAAAAAGATGAGGTGAGCATATGGAAAACGAACAAAAGAAGTATGCAATTAAGGAGGTATCTAAAAGTTTAAAAATACCGGTAGGGAAACTTAAAGAATGGGAAGAGTTATATTCGAATGCTCTTTATGTGCAAAGAACAAAAACAGGAGCAAGGTTGTACACTGGGTATGATATAGAACTATTAAAAAAAATCAAAATATTAAAAGACAATAATATCAACGAGGAGCATGTAAACTTTATTCTAGATACGAACAATGAGGTTGAACGTGATGAACAAGGCGAATCAACTCAAGAATACTTTACGCTTTTATCCTTACAAAATGAAACGATCGAATCTATTCAAAAGCTAACAGAGTCAATTGCTACAATAAAAGAAGAATTCATTCAAGAGGTCAAAGAGGAAATAAAAAGTGAAATGAACGTAGGGCATAGTAAAGCGAAATCTCTACTCCAATCCTATTCCCATACAATCGCAGACACGGCAGAAAACACACATGAAGAATTAACACGTTTAAGACAAGACATTCATAAAGAAGAAGAAGAGAAACTATTTATCCAACAAAAGCTTGAAGAAAGAGAACAGCAGTTTCAAGAGTTTGTTCAATCTTATAGAGAGGCTGCTGCTGCAAAAGAAAAGCAAAGGTTTCCTAATTGGTTAAATATTTTTAAAGCGAAAAAAGAAGGTTCGATTGATTTATCTTAAATATGAGTTGCTGCCATTGTTTTAAGAGGCTACAAAAAAAGGTGAATACCTGAGGGTGCTGAAAAAGGTCGATTTTTGCCTTTTTAGTGCCCTCTCAGCAACGTGCAGAGCCATTGCTGCTTCCTTGATGGCCTTTAATAGAGTCAATTGTTAATAATTAAATGGTTGCTTCTTGATTGATTATCTGTTAATCTAAAGAAGTTATTTTTGTTCGGTCTATATAAGTGAAGAATAAGTATTTAAACTTTCGTCTTTGATATCTACTTGAGCATCTATAGTAATAAATGGTGGACAAAGATCCACACGAGGAGATCATACACATGCAACAAGGTACAGTAAAATGGTTTAACGCAGAAAAAGGTTTCGGTTTCATTGAAGTTGAAGGTGGAGACGATGTATTCGTACATTTCTCAGCTATCCAAGGCGAAGGCTTTAAATCTTTAGATGAAGGCCAAAAAGTTACGTTTGATACAGAGCAAGGTCAACGTGGACCTCAAGCGACAAACGTAAATAAAGCGTAATTGTATTTTAATGAAGGACTCTGGATTAGAGTCCTTTTTTGTTATGCTTTAAAACAGAAAAGAGGCGTGCCTGTTTTTATAAAAATTATTAAACGGGATTTGAATATGATGACTCCTCTAATGAGAATCCTATATATATCAAATTATAAAAAATGAGGTTAATACATGAGTGAACGAAATTTTAGTGATTATCATTTAAGTGAGGAAATAACAAGAGCGCTTGGTGTGTTGAAGTACGAAACGCCGACAGAGGTTCAAGCTGAAGTTATACCCAGAGCATTGGGAAATCAGGATCTTGTCGTCAAGTCACAAACAGGTAGTGGTAAGACAGCTGCCTACGGAGTACCTGTTTGCGAGATGATTGAATGGGAAGAAAAAAAGTCGCAAGTATTAATTCTTACTCCGACACGCGAGCTTGCTGTTCAAGTGCGAGAGGATGTTACGAACATTGGAAGGTTTAAACGATTGAAAGCTATGGCGGTATATGGCAAAGAGCCTTTCTCGAAACAAAAAGAAGAGTTGAAGCAAAAAACGCATGTTGTGGTAGGTACACCTGGCAGAGTCATGGATCATATCGAAAGAGAGACCTTAGGACTAGAGAAGATCAAGTATCTAATTATAGATGAAGCGGATGAAATGCTTAATATGGGGTTTGTCGACGAGGTAGAAAAGATTATCGAACAATTACCTCCAAACAGAGTCACGATGGTTTTTTCAGCCACGTTGCCGAAAGATGTTGAAAATCTTTGCCATAAATATATGAAAGACCCTGTTAATATTGAGATTGCAGCTACTGGGGTCACAACAAGCACGATTGAACATCGAGTCATTGATGTAAGAGAAGCAGGAAAACTTGCGTTACTAAAAGATGTAACGGTTGTTGAAAACCCTGATAGTTGTATCGTTTTCTGTAATACGAAGGAACACGTTGATACAGTGTTTACCGAATTGGATCAATCCAATTATTCTTGCGAAAAGCTCCACGGAGGATTAGAACAGGAAGATCGATTTGCTGTCATGAATGGCTTCAAAGCAGGGGATTTCCGTTATCTTATAGCAACCGATGTAGCTGCTAGAGGAATTGATATTGATAATGTAACGCTAGTTATTAATTATGACGTTCCAATGGAAAAAGAAAGCTATGTTCATCGAACAGGAAGAACGGGACGTGCTGGTAATCAAGGCAAAGCAATTACGTTTGCAACACCAAATGAAGGAAAATATATGAAGGCAATTGAAAAATACATTGGCTTTCAGATCCCTACAATGGAAATTCCAAATCAACATGAAGTGATAAGTGGAAAAGTTATTTTTGAAGAAAAAATGAGTGGTCGTCGGATCGTTAAAAATAATAAAACGGCTCGAATCAACCAAGGTATAATGAAACTCCACTTCACCGGCGGGAAAAAGAAGAAGCTTCGAGCTGTAGATTTCGTTGGAACCATTGCGAAAATTCCTGGAGTGACAGCAGATGATATTGGAATTATAACAATTCAGGATACGCTATCCTATGTAGATATTCTAAACGGCAAAGGTTCATTAGTCTTACAAGCGATGGAGAACACTACAATTAAAGGAAAGAAACTCAAAGTTAGTAAGGCGATTAAGTAAATAATTAAGAAAAAACGATTATGCCAGTCATAATCGTTTTTTTTCTTAGACGGCACAACTAACACAAAGAGTTAGTTGTGCCGTAACCATTTGTTTTCAATATTGTTTAAATATTCATTTGGCGCCTTCTAACATCTTCTTTGTTTCGTATGTGAGTAGATACGCTTTTCCCATGCTTTTGCTTCTCTTTGATAGCCGTCATAGGTAATTTTTTTTATTTGATTTAGTCCATGTTCGAAGCCTTGGATATTTGCAGTAAAAACAATATTTTCTCCGTGTCTAATGATATAGAGGTTCCAAGTACGACTGTCAGTAATTCTTCGATGTTGTTGTTTTGTTCTTCTGAAAAACAACTCTAAATCATTAAAGCTGCTTATCTGCTTTTGATAGAACTAGATTCACGATCAGGTGTCTTCATCATATAACTCCTTTCCTATTTTTTGATATGATTACCAAATATGGACTAAATATTATCTAATAGAGCACTTTTACAGAAGGAGAGCTCTACGGAAATTGAAATAAACGTAAAGTAGAGATAACTTCGGTTAGAAAAGATTCTTCCATGCATGATTTGTCCATCTTCTGAATAGCAATAAACAAAGATAATAGTGACTATGTTATTGAATATACGGCCTTAATCGTTTGATATATTTTCTATATGCGTTAAAGAAATTTATATTAGTAATCTGACTTTACGTAGTGAAAATATAAGGTTGAGTATAAGTGCAACTAGGCTTTCGCATTTTAGGACTTGCCGATAAGCTGTATTTACAAATAGGGGGGATTTAAATGGTGGAAGCTATCATGAAATTTTTCATAAGTGAACAGCAAGTTCAATCTATATTATCCAATCCAGTGATTGAAGCTATTTTTTTGGTGCTGTTTTTAACATTTGTCGTAACAATTTTCATTCATTTTAGCTTGTATAGTAAGTTAAGAAGAATTCGTAACTTTATTAGTGATACTAATTCATTAGATATTGCTCCGTTGAATCGGTTTCAAGAAGAATTTAAACATAAGAATCAACAGGAAGCGGTGAGGGTTGAGACATTTGTTCAGCATCAGTTCTCAAGTTGGCGAGTGTTTAACGTGCCGGTAGTAAGTCTCATTAAAATGATTCAAATGACCATATCTCTTTTTATATTAGTGGGTGTATTAGGAACATTCATTGGCCTTGCTATGTCACTCGGAAGTATCGATGCAGCAGGGGATCAGTTAGTTGAGAATGTGGCATTGGTACTTACTGGTATTGATGTGGCGTTCTTTACAAGTATTGTTGGTATGGGATTATCGCTAATGATGACTATCGTTACTCGTGTAGCGAATACGGAATATATGTTAACAGATCTAATGTTGAAAACTGAGTCCTATTTAGAAGAAAATGAACAAAATGGATTGTCCCGTCTTATTGGTGTATCTGAAACGATTAACTCCTCCATTAATCAGCTTCGGGAAACGAATCAAGAATCATTACAAAGCATTGTACAGTCCTTTAAGGGTTTTCAAGAATATACCGTTGGTTTGCAGCAATCTGCGAAGGATCTAGCGAAGTTTAATGAGGGGCTAACAGAAAATCTAAAGGATTTCACGGTCATTTTTGAAAGTGTGAAAGAAGTAACCAATGGCTTCGATAAAGGGGTAACGAAACTAAATAAGAATTTTGATCAATTGTTTTCTTATTTTTACAAAATGGATCAGAGAAATGAACGGATGACGAGTGCTTTTACTGAAACGTATCAAAAGATAGCAGAACTTACAAACTCTCAGACGGAAACGATGAATCATTTCCAACATTCAGTTGTGGATTTGAAAGACTATTTCTCCTCCATTGCAGGGAAACAGGAATCGATCCATGCGGCATTTGAGAGAATGAATGTACAGAGTGATCAGTTAGTTAAAACGATGAAGGACAACAATCAACAATTTGAACGTATATTTGGAAATGATGTGAGCTCAAAGCTATCAGGAATTACTACGTATTTAAGCGAACTAAGAAGTGATTTTTATAAACTTGGCAACACTCTCGAACGTCTTCCTGATGAGTTAGAAATGATTAACCGAGCACAAGGGGAATACAAAAATCTTCTGTCGAATCGTTTTGACGAATTGAAGCAACTTAACCATGAGTTTCACAATCATTTAAAAACGCATTCAGTCAATACAGGGGCTTATGAAAAATACTTGAACGATGCATCTAGTTACTATGACCAGCTAGGTACGAATAATCAGCAATTACTAAGTGAGATCAATCGTACGATGACGCAAATGTCAGATTCGTTTACTCATAGAGAAAATCAGATGGAGTCAAGCGTAGCGGTTCTAAAAGATACGCTCGCTAGATATGTCGCTAATTTAGAAGGAACCCTGGGCGGAAAATTGGAAAAGGTAAGTAGGAACATTGGTGATTATGTAGTCGATATAAATGACGCAATGAAGAAAGAATTTAAGCAAATAGGGGAAATAACGGAAGATAACCAACAAAGAAGTGCTCGTTACATGCAGCAAACTCTGAATGAATTGAGTCAAGAATTTCAACAGTTAAATCGTCATCTTCAGTTCTACTCACAAGATGTAATGAAGCAAAGCTACCCTTTAAGGGTTGGATCCGATGATTAATAAATACAAAAGATTATTTCATCGAGAAGAAGAGGAAAGTCATTTTTGGCCGTCATTCACGGATTTATTAACATCGCTCTTGCTTTGTTTTATCCTTATTTTTATTATCATGATGGTTATTAAATCATTTCAAATAGAAGAGATGAAACGAACCATTGATCAAATTATGGGGGTAAGAGTCAATATTATCCAAGATCTAAATGAAGAATTTAGCGATTCAGCTCTAAGTGTTGAAATTGATGAGAAAACGGGAGCGTTAATCTTTAACACGGATATTTTATTTGAGTTTGATGCAGCTGTGTTAAAGCCAGAGGCGTTTGTGTTTTTAGATGAGTTTGTCCCCGCTTATTTAGATGTGTTACTTGAAAATGGGTATGAAGATTATATTTCAGAAATCATCATCGAAGGTCATGCTGATCAACATGGTAGCTATTTGTACAATCTAGAGCTATCACAGCAAAGAGCTTTTAGTGTTGCAGAGTACATCCTTAGCGAAGATTTTCCTTACAAAAGCATCCAAGAACATTTACAAGCTAAATTAACGGTAAACGGAAAGTCTTTTACCGAAGGGCGCACCGATGAACAAGGAAACTATAGCAATCAAGCTTCTCGTCGAGTTGAATTTAAATTTCGTTTAAAAGATGAAGAGATTTTAGAGAAAACACGCGAGTTGCTCGGGAAGTGAACAAGCACGAAATGTTACCGTTTCAATCCATAGTTCTCATCTTCCAAAATGACGAGCATTTTTCTAATAGATAGTACATCTTTGTTCATTTGCAACTACCCTCGAAAGCCTGGTAATTTATACGCTTATTATGGTAAAAAGTGATTGTATTATAGAAAAAAGACGCCCAAAAGGACGTCTTTTTTGTGCGTATTGCGGCGAGAGACTGCAAACTCCACATTGTGCATTGCCTAAAAGGCGTGTCAATCTCGTCTTATGCAACTAAGCTCATCGCTAGATTAGTATACCACTATTCATGTTGAAAGAGAAGGTTAACTTATGTTAACTTCTACTCTAGTTTTTCACAGACAATGAAGAAGTTGGAAGCAGGTAAACACGAGAAATAAAGGTGCGAATAGGAAGTAAGGAATCTGACCTTTTTTCTTATGTCATTATTCTTTTTTCAATATCCCTAAATACTCCTCCCAAGGCCCAACGTCCATCCTGTATCTCTCGGCCATTACGCGTACGATTTGAGCAATATGTGTTAAGTCATGAACAATCCACGTAGAGAGCAATTCCCTTACCTTCACTACACCAAAGGCAGGGTGGGTACCCATCAATTCAAGATGCAATTCAGGGATAATCATAGTCTGAAGTTTGGTTATATTCTCTGATCTAATTGTTTTAAATTCAAGTAACTTTTGTTCAATCGATCGTTTAGAGTTTTCATTTAAGTGCGAATAACGATCGAATGGGGGAAATGGTTTGCTTTCACCTTCCTGAAGAATCATTTCTAACCTCGGGATCCAATTATTTCTCTCTCCCTCAATAAGATGATCAATCACTTCAGAGACATTCCAAGTTCCTTCGCCTTCATTGCATTGCAACCAGCCATCAGACAAACCTGATAAAAAATACTCCAATGTTTGTGGTGTACGCTCTAGAACGTCAATAGCTTCTTTCATAGTGAAATTCATATAACTGCTCCTTTCTGTAATGAATCTAAGATACACTTCCAAAAAATCTCCGTAAAGAACAAGTATCTGCTTATGTTTACTATTATCATTCTTTAAATTTGTCAAAGAGGCGGACAACTATTTGCCACATGAATTAATCTCTTTACCCCCTGTCCATAAGTAGAAACAATTGGATGATTGCTATATTCTGGTATAATTGTTCCCTGTGATTAAACATAATAGCCGACTTTATCCTTCACATAAATTTTGTTATGTTTTTCAGTAATTGATATGCCTTTAATACTGTCATCAATTGAAAACTCCTAAATAGAAGATTTACTTGTTTTAAGGTAAGCGATCAAAACAAGTCTTCTATAATAGGAGTTTTTTTGATGTATGAAACGATATTCACGGTCGCGCAAAGTTAGTGAGCACTATCGGTTGAAAAATTATATTGGTAAACTTTAAAAACACATATTATTCTTCTGAAATTCGTGTTATTATCTCTAAGGGGATATTGTAATTATTTTGATATAATTTTCTGATTATTTATCATTTCGTTTTTGTAATCGTTTACTTGAGGGTGGTAGATAGAAAAGGTAGTCCCCATGAATCGAATATTAGCCATTCAAGCAGTCGCTGTATATGTGACTAATGTTCTTTTAAAGTTGGCGAGTTTACTAATTTAGTATCCAAGGGAGAGAACAGCATGGAAATCGTAAAAGGAACGCTATTATTATTATTAGTTTTAGGATTGTTTTCGTTATTCAGTTATAAGGCACCTAAAGGAATGAAGGCGATGAAGGCACTAGCTGGTGCTGCCTGTGCCGCATTTCTTGTAGAAGCATTTCAACTGTTTGTAGGTGGGGATTTATTAGGAATAGAATTTCTTGGTGAAGTTGGAACAGCAGCTGGAAGCATGGGCGGAGTTGCTGCTGCAGCTCTTGTTGCTCTTGCAGTTGGGGTTTCCCCTGTATATGCAATATTACTAGCGGTAAGTTGTGCTGGTCTCGGATTATTACCAGGGTTTATTGCGGCTTATTTGGTTGCTTTTCTAGTAAAAGCAATTGAGAAGAAAGTTCCAGGTGGTTTGGATCTCATCGTCATTATTATTGTATGTGCACCACTTGTTCGACTCATAGGTGAGTTAATGACTCCGGTGGTAAATGCAACTCTTTTAAATATTGGTGGAATTATTACTGAGACGGCAAATAGCAATCCCGTGTTGATGGGCATTATTTTAGGTGGAGTTATTACTGTGGTTGCAACGGCTCCTCTTAGTTCAATGGCGTTAACAGCTATGCTTGGATTAACGGGAATACCAATGGCTATCGGAGCATTAGCTGTCTTTGGATCTTCATTCTTGAACTATGTTCTATTTGACCGGATGAAGTTTGGTGACAGGAAAACAACAATTTCTGTTGCGATTGAGCCGTTAACTCAGGCGCATATTATTTCTGCGAATCCGATACCGGTCTATGTAACGAACTTTGTCGGTGGAGCAAGTGCAGGTGTTATTATTGCCTTGTCTGGATTGATCAATAATGCAACGGGAACAGCGACTCCAATTGCTGGACTAGCAGTAATGTACGGATTTAATGATCCGTTAAAGGTGACACTTGTTGCTTTATCATGTGCTACTGTTGGGCTAATAAGCGGATTCTTAGGTTCGATTGTATTTAAAAACTATAAAATTAAAACAGTTGATCAACTACAAGATAAAGATAAAAAAGAAGAGATAGCAGCGTAAAACTTCGATTTAAGACCATTATAGTAAGAGAATGATTTTGCGTTGCTTAAAGGAGCGTTTGTAATGAAATACCGATCGGCTTTTGATATTATTGGTCCGGTGATGATTGGACCTTCAAGCTCTCATACAGCTGGTGCAGCACGGATTGGCCGGGTTGCTCGTACATTGTTTGAAAAACAGCCAAAGAAGGTAGTTATCACTTTGTATGGTTCGTTTGCTAAAACGTATAAAGGCCATGGAACGGACTTAGCGCTTGTTGCCGGACTGTTGGATTTTGATACATTTGATGAGCGAATACCAAATTCGTTGGAAATTGCTGAAAAGACTGGGATGGAAGTTATTTTTCAAACAGAAGTAGCGGTAACAGAGTATCCAAATACCGTTAAAATAAATATGTATGATGATCAAAACGATATGGAGGTAATTGGAATCTCTATCGGCGGTGGAACCATTGAAATAACGGAAATCGATTCGTTTAAGTTAAAGCTATCTGGTGATCCGGCGATTCTAGTCATTCATCAGGATCGATTCGGGATTATCTCATCGGTAACATCGGTTCTATCAAAGTATGAGATTAATATCGGTCATATGGAGGTTGCTAGAAAAAACAAAGGGAAAACAGCGATTATGGTGATCGAGGTTGACCAAAAAATAGAAGATGTGGTTTTCGATGAGTTGAAGAGGCTTGATAACGTAAATAGAGTCATTCGGATGGTCGAGTAAAAACAACAAAAACGGAAATACCTTGGTCAGCTTTTCTTTTTCGTGAGAAGTGACTAAACCTCGATTCAAAAATTTCAAGTCATCAGGAGGACGATCATGTTTCGTAATGTAGAGGAACTTGTTGCACTAGCAGAAAAACATAACGTGAAAATAGCCGAAATTATGATTCGGCAGGAAATAGAAGTATCAAAACGATCACGTGAAGAAATTATCGCGCAAATGGATACGAATTTAACGGTAATGGAACGCGCGGTCGAACGGGGATTAAATGGGGTAAAGTCGCAAACAGGCCTAACTGGTGGAGACGCGGTCTTGCTACAAAATTATATTAAACGTGGGAAGACACTTACGGGACCAATATTGTTAGATGCAGTAAGCAAGGCAGTGGCAACGAATGAAGTGAATGCTGCGATGGGAATCATTTGCGCAACCCCAACTGCTGGTTCGGCAGGAGTCGTTCCAGGAACATTATTTGCTGTGAAAAATCAGCTGAATCCAACTCGGCAGGAAATGATTGAATTCTTATTTACAGCAGCAGCATTTGGATTTGTTGTTGCCAATAACGCCTCCATCTCTGGAGCAGCCGGCGGATGCCAGGCGGAAGTCGGATCGGCTTCTGGAATGGCAGCTGCAGCCATTGTTGAAATGGCCGGTGGTACGCCAAAGCAATCTGCTGAAGCAATGGCAATCACCTTGAAAAATATGCTTGGACTAGTGTGTGACCCTGTAGCTGGTCTTGTAGAAGTCCCATGCGTCAAACGAAATGCGATGGGTGCTTCCAATGCGTTAACGGCGTCCGACATGGCTCTTGCAGGCATCACAAGCAGGATTCCATGTGATGAAGTGATTGGCGCCATGTATGCCATTGGCCAGACAATGCCTTCTGCATTAAGGGAAACAGCCGAGGGTGGTCTTGCAGATACACCGACAGGACGGAGACTAGAGGCAGAAATTTTTGGTCAACCAAAAGATAAGTTAAAGGACTATCTTGTGTCAAATTAATTATGGAGCCTTAGAGCAAGCACCGATTAAAGGTGCTTTTTCTAATGGGGTGCACTAAAAGCTAGACTTGTAAAACAACAAATCTCCTCAAGCTTTGGCTAAGGGTTTTTATATGTGAGGAAACCTCACGTCAAATAGCTAAGAAATCTTTCTTGGTAAAACAAAAGTAGGTGTCCAAAAGCTAACCTTGGATGTTCCTTTCGTTTAGTTTTGGTTTCGAGATATGTCTTGTTGATGTTGATCTAAGTCTCTAATTGCATCATTTACAACTTTTTCTGCTTTTTTAAATTGACGATCTTCGGCTTTTGCTTTTCGTTCGATTTGATTAATATCACCTGGGGTACGATCTGTCATTCATTTCACCTCATACAAAATTTAAGTTGCTATCAATAGAGTGTGTTTCTTCAATGAAAAAATAATAGGGAGTTTTTGGATTGAAGCAACTCAGTACGACAATATGCATAAGTAATACAATTATGAAAAAACTAGTGAGGAACAACTTAAAGGGGGTAATCGATTGGCAACTGGAAAAAGCTTTAACCATAAAAGAAAAAGTCACCCTGGTGCATTTCCAAAAGGAAGCGAAATGAAGAAACCGAAAAACAATGTATCAGAAGAGGGATATTTGGTTACAAAAGAGGCTTTTAGAAATCGAATAGATGACGAGCAACAGTAAAATTTATGATACCTGCCCCCGATCGCTTTAAAGCGCTTGGGGACAGGCAATGTTTTCACATAAACGTATACAAATAGTTAGTTCCCAGCCCCACGATATTTCTTCACACCAGTATTCCATAATAGAACAGCAATGAATAAAAAGGCGACGCCCATCACAGGTGTTAAGAATGCATATACATACCATTCTTCTCGTTGTAAGAAATAAGCAGCGGGATACACACCAACAAAGGCAAACGGCAAAATCCACGTTAAAACAAAACGAATTACACTATGGTAAATATCGACTGGATACCGTCCGTAGTTCCCGATGTTATACATCATCGGCATAATATCTGTTCGACTATCTGACCAAAAGCCAATACTCGCAATCGAAATGAAAATTCCTGCATAAATAAAAGTCCCGCCAATTACCATGGCAATAAAAATCAAGCTATCATACCAAGCGAAGGTTAACCCTAAGTTCATTCCGGCATAATACATAATCGCTAAACCCGTAATGACGCCAAATAATGATTCTAACTCCATTCGTTCCATAATAATTTGAAATAAACTATGAATTGGACGCGTCAAGACACGATCCATCTCTCCTTTAACAATGTAGCGCTCATTAAAATCCCAAATGTTAAAGAATGATGTAAACAAAGCATAAGGAACGAGGAAAAAACCATAAATAAAAATGATTTCTTCACGGCTCCACCCACTTAACAAGGTCGTGTGGCCAAATACAACTAAAATGAAAATTAAATTTACTGCTTGAAACAATAAGTCAGAAAGAATTTCAACAATCGTATCAACACGATACGTTAATCTAGTTTTTAAATATTGAGAGGCATATTGAAAGAAAATAGAAACGTAAAACATGTTAGCCTCCTTGTACAATCAACTGTTTTTTTGCTAAAGACCATAAAAGCTGGATCGGAATTAGTAAAATAGCTGCCCAGAACGCTTGTAACATGACGGCAGTATAAATTTCACTTCCTACAAATCCCTCAGTGAAAATCATACTAGGAATATAGCTGATCGCCTGAAACGGCAAATATGTCATCAATGATTGCGCCCAAAGCGGATAAAAGGAGATCGGAAGTAAAAGACCTGAGAATAGATCAATCACAACACGTTTCGCTCGAATCAATCCAGAATTATTAAATAAGAAGAACGTCATAATGCCCGTCAATAAGTTGATTTGCGTATTCACAATAAAACTAAATACGAGAGAGACAAAGAATAACACCCATGTCGTAAAACTAGCAGAAAAGTTAATAGGAAACAGTAGCCCCACAATGACCATGCCAGGAACGGAAAAAAACAATAACCGAAATACCCCTTCACCAAGACCTTGCATCGTTTTCATCCCTAAATAGTTATACGGGCGGATCATTTCAATCGCCACTTTGCCATCTTTGATTTCATTTGCGATTTCACGGTCAATATTATTAAAGTAAAACGCTCTAGCCATCCAAGCAACTGCCACATACGTGGTCATTTGCAGAACTGTCAACCCTTGAATCTCTTCTTTCCCACCATAAATCGCTGTCCATAAAAAATAATAAGCACCAATGTTAATGCTATAAATCAAAATCCCACTATAATAATTTGTCCGGTAGGCAAGCATCATTAAAAAACGAACCCTGATCATTTCAATATATTGACTCATGAGATCGCCATTCCTTCTTCATAAATCTTTCGAATAATCTCTTCTGTTGAAATTTCATTAATCCGAACATTTTTGATTGGGTTCTTTTGAACGACAATGCTAATTAATTCGGATACTAACTGCTCATCGCCATTGACATTCGCAAGCCATGTCGTTGCATCTTTTTGCTCCCAATGAACCTTTGGTATAGAAGGTAAATCGCGATCTTGAACCTCTATTAAGAATTCAAATTCAACTTGTTTCCCTTCAACCGCATTTGCCTGAAGTTGATCAAGTCTGCCATCATACACAATTTTTCCTTCATCTAATAAAACAACCCGCTCGCAAAGGGCCTCAATGTCGGTTAAATCATGTGTGGTCAATAGAATGGACGTTTTATATTGCTCATTAATTTCTTTTAAGAACTTTCGAATTTTTAATTTCACTAATACATCTAAGCCAATCGTTGGCTCATCCAAAAAGAGGAGGGGAGGATTATGAATGAGGGCTGCTGCTAACTCACAGCGCATCCGTTGTCCTAATGAAAGTTTTCTGACCGGCTTATCTAGTAAAGGTCCAATTTCTAACGTGTCAATTACTTGTCCCATATGATTGTTATAATCTTCATCTGAAACACGATACACCTTTTTTAATAATCTAAAGGACTCTTGAACCGCAATATCCCACCATAATTGAGATCGTTGTCCGAAGACAACTCCGATGGAACGAACAAATTGTTCTCGTTCTTTATGTGGGTTCATCCCATTTACGACAATCGATCCTGATGTCGGCGTTAAGATTCCTGTTAGCATTTTGATCGTCGTCGATTTCCCAGCCCCATTTTCTCCAATGTATCCGACCATTTCCCCTTGCTTGACTGTTAAAGAGATATCATCGACAGCAGCAAGCACTTTATAGTTTCTCGTAAATAAGTCACGAAACGCTCCTGATAAACCGGAGCGACTTGAATATGATTTAAATTCCTTACGTAAATCTTGAACGTCAATAACGTTCATTTTCATTCCCCCTAGACTAAAAAATCAAAAGTTTCCTCTTTATTAAAAACAAATTATATTTACCTCGTCCTTATTATTACATAAGCGGTGGAGCTTGTGTAATTTCGCGATGTAAAAACGAGGAAATGAATTGCATTGAAGCACTTCTTAATCTAACGATGAAACACGTGTATAATTAAAAGAGTAACTTATCTTGTGGTTTTATTTTTGAGAATACTCTAGATTTTCTTGGGAGATTCCTTTACAGTTGTAGAAAGCCAAAATTAAGTCTAGTTAATTCATCCCGTTTTTCAGAAAAAAGATTGACAGCTATCATCCAATCATGATAAAAACGGTATAAGGTATTTTAGTACATAAAAGCATAAAAGCATTAAAGTGATTTTTTAACAATTAATACGTTTTTAAACTGACATAAGAGCATACTAAAAAAAACAGAATTATAGGGGGAAGGAATTAACATGGAACATAGTAGCAAAATTATAGACTGTACGATTCGTGATGGAGGTTTGATTAACAATTGGGATTTTAGTGTTGAATTTGTTCAAGACCTATACAATGGCCTAAGTAGTGCTGGTGTGGAATATATGGAGATTGGCTATAAAAATTCTCCTAAGCTGCTTAATGCCACTGAACCTAATCCATGGAGATTTCTTGATGATAACTTCTTGAAAGAAATTATCCCTGAGAAAAAGTTCACGAAGCTTTCTGCTTTAGTCGATATTGGACGAGTAGATCCCGATGACATTCTGCCACGTGAACAAAGTGCATTAGATATGATTCGTGTCGCATGCTATATTCGCGAAGTAGATAAAGGGTTAGAGCTTGTAAAAATGTTCCATGACTTGGGTTATGAAACATCCCTGAACATTATGGCTCTATCAAGTGTACCTGAAAATCAACTGATTGAAGCGTTTAACATGGTGAAAGAAAGTCCAGTAGACGTTGTCTATATCGTTGACTCATTTGGGAGCTTAGATCCTGCAGATATCGAACATCAAGTGAAAAAGTTCAAAGAGATGATCCCAAACATTCAGCTTGGAATTCACACTCATAACAATATGCAGTTAGCATTTGCGAACACACTAACAGCGATGCGAAATGGGGTTACGTTCCTTGATTCGTCAGTTTATGGAATGGGGCGTGCGGCTGGTAACTGTAATACAGAGCTACTCGTTAGCCACATCCAAAAACCTAGCTATGAGCTGAAGCCGGTTCTAGGTGTCATTGAAAAGCACATGCTAGAGATGCGTCAAAAATGGGAATGGGGCTATATCATTCCTTACATGATCTCTGGGACAATTAACGAACATCCTCGTGTAGCAATGGCTTATCGCGCAAGCGAAGACCGTGACAAATTTGAAGAGTTCTATGACAAGGTCACATCACCTGAAGCCTCGTTGGCTCCAGATCAAAATTAGTTTATTAGGTACCTCGATGAATCGAGGTGCTTTTTTTGTGCCCCGGGAGAGTTTCTCTAATTAAGTGCGACAAGTTATGGAATAATTGATAGGGAGAAAGGATTTGCTAATGTACTAACGAATAATATGAAATGCAGGTGTCTGACATCCAGTGGACTAAAGGAAGTCACTCATAGCAGGCTTTTAAAACAAGGAAACGGCTAAGCTGATTGCTTAGAAGCCACTGATAAAGATGAAAACGAGAAACTACTGAAAAAGTCCATCGAGAAGCGGCAATGGCTCCGCGCACGTTGCGCGCCTACGGATTGCGAAACCCACTCATAGCGGGCTTTAAGGTGTGAGACACTTCTCACACCAATGGCAACGGATGCTCATTGCTTCGAGGGCGCTGAAAAAGGAATAACTACCTTTTTCAATGCCCTCAAAAACGGACTTTTTCAGTGGCCTCGGACTAAAATAGTGGGCCGGGGAACAGCCACTAACTATCGAAACGGAGCTGACAAGATGCAATTAACTTTACCAAGAGTTGTAAAAGTGAAACAACATTTTCAAGGTCCAACTATCTCAAATATCGATCAGAAGATTGCTGAGGAGTTTATGAAGACTGAAATTGAAGCAAAAGTTCGTGAAGGCATGAATATTGCCATTACAGCAGGCAGTCGTGGAATTGCTAATATAGCTAAAATTATTCAAGCGACAGCTAACGAAATCAAAAAACGAGGTGCCAACCCATTTATTATTCCAGCGATGGGGAGTCATGGCGGTGCGACAGCTGAAGGTCAAATTGAAGTATTAGAAAGCTTTGGAATAACGGAAGAATATTGCGGAGCTGAAATTCGTTCGTCAATGGAAGTGGTTGAAGTAGGAAAAACAGAAGCAGGAATGCCAGTTTATATTGATAAAATTGGGTATGAGTCTGATGGTGTTATTCTTGTAAACCGGATTAAAGCCCATACTGATTTTTCCTCAAAAATCGAAAGCGGTTTAATGAAGATATCCTCTATTGGTCTTGGGAATCATAAACAAGCACAAGCCATTCACACTTATGGTGTTCATGGCATTCGTGATCATATGCCGAAAGTAGCTGAGGTTGTTTTTCAAACGGGAAAAGTCCTTATGGGTATTGGAATCATTGAAAATGCGTTTGAAGATACAGCAGAAATCGAGGCAATTCCGGTTGAATCAATTCAGGAGCGTGAATCAAAATTATTAAGCTATTCAAAAACCCTTCTTCCAAAGCTTCCTATCGACAAAGTTGATATTCTGTTTGTAGATAAGATTGGGAAGAATTATAGCGGAACAGGAATGGATACAAATGTAATTGGCCGGATCAGGATTTTAGGTACGAAAGAGTTTACTAAACCAGAAATTGACTACATTATTGCTGGTGACTTAAGTGAAGAATCTCATGGAAATGCTCTTGGGATTGGCTTAGCGGATGTAACAACAGAGAAATTATTTAAAAAAGTAGATTATAAAAAGATGAATGAAAATGTGATTACAAGTACATTTTTGCAAAGAGCAAGTATCCCGATTGTTCTAGAAAGTGACCAAGCTGCGATTGAAACAGCTTTACGAGCGAGTTGGGGAAAAAGCCCAGAAATGATTCGCTTTATGCGGATTCCAAATACTTTGCATCTAGAAGAACTATACGTATCAGAGTCATTAGTACCAGAAATTGAGAAAAGTGACAATTTGGAGATTGTCGGTGAATTAGCACCTATGAAGTTCGACGAAACTGGATATTTTAATCATTTTTAGGTGATAGATATGATTTTATTTTGAAAAAAAATGAAGTCAAACCGTTGAATAGATTATAAATTGAACTTCAGTCCTAAGAGCGTTAAAGCGTTTCGGTTGAAGTTTTTTTTTGTAAAGGAAAAAGTTGTAGGAATTATTTAGATAATGTCTATAAAAGGGGAAGGGTCTTTTGATTCTTCCTTTAAGTGTTTGTTCGAAATCATTTGCAATATAGCTCCTCGTATTTAGCTCCATTTAGAAAACGAGTAGTATAACTCTTTATGGGTCATATATAAATAGAGAAATACATCTCCATGAGCGATGAGCGTACTGAATCATTCTTTTTTATATTATTTTGTAACACCTAAAAGGACGCAAAAAAGTGTATACTTACCAAGTGAAATTTTTTTAGTAGATTGGGGGAATTGTAGTGAAATTCAAACCTAAGGCTATTTTCTTAGATATGGATGGTACAATATTAAATCATCAAAATAAGGTGAGTATTCATATAAAAGAAATCATAGATGAGTTACGCAGCAAAGGAATCTTTGTTTTTATCGCTACAGGTAGAGCTGTTGATGAAATAGAGGGAGTCGTACCGGAAGGATTTCAAGTGGATGGGTTAGTCACTTCGAACGGAATGGCAGGCTATGTAGGGAAAGAAGTAGTATTTGAACATTCACTAACGTGTGAGTTGGTGGAAACCATTATTGAAAAGGCAAGAAAAAACAAGGTGTATTATGAGCTTTTCCCATATGGAACATCTCGAATTACATTAAAACAAGATAAACAATATGTGGAAGAGGAAATTAGAGATCCGAAGCCAGACAGTGTTGGAATAAATGAGTGGCGTTCACGTAAACAAGCGATCAAAGAAGAAATTGCATGGAAGGATCAGATAGAAGGAAATAAGTTTTCAAAGTTTTATTTCTTTGCAAGAACGAAAGATCACATAAATGAATGGAAACATGAGCTTGATCAATTAAAGCTAGAAATTGACTTTACGACTTCTATATCCTCTCTTCACAATGTTGAAGTGATGGTTGCGCATGTGAACAAAGCAACAGGAATCAAAGAGATGTTAAAGCGATTTGATTTGTTGGAGGATGAAATTATGGCAATTGGTGATAGTGACAATGATTTGCCTATGTTGCGGTTAGTTAATTATGCCGTTGCTATGAAAAATGCACCAGACCACATTAAAGAAATTGTTGATGATGTAACGGAATTCACTTGTGATGAAGACGGAGTATATCATTACCTTAAATCTAAATTTATTTTGTGTATATAATGGATCTCGTTCGTATGATAAGGTTAACCAGATTTTTTTACTGGTTGATCTTTTTTAGTAGTTTTTAATTTAAATAATTCAAGTACCCCTCTCGAAATTACCTTTACAACAAAAACAAGGAAAAATGAGTATAGCCATCTCCAATTTCCTGTAAACTCAAGTGAGTTGGTTTTCTTTTCAAGTATAATTTCATAAATGGCTTGAGGTGTAGCAAAAAGCATTAATTTACCTACGATTCCAGATAGCTTGGAGTGGTATGTTGATTGACAATACCAAATGGATAAATAGGGACAAACTAAGTAATCATATACAACGTTAATCTTAAAAATCTTAGGTAACAACCTTATTGGATATTTAACTTGCTTTGTTTCGACTAAAACTTTGTCAAATATGTAATTTACTAGACAGTTAATTACATAAAGTGGAAACCAAATCTTCACTGATGGTTTTTCGAATAATGTTATTATTGAAAAAATACCGAAAACTATACCCAATTTAATAATAGAACGTTCAAGCATAGATTTACCCCCTTCAACTTGAATAAAGGCTATTGAATTTGCGTTTTTTTATAGCAGTTTTTCTTTAACTGTTAACATGTATTACAAAAGACCGGTTATCCTTTTGTTTTTCACAATATCTCTCGTCGTAAATGAGTATTTTTATTAGTATGTTTGAAGATGTTTTTTTTTATTAAAGTTCTTAAAAATTTAGTAGTAGATGTCGAGAGTGTTCGTAATTGAAGATTAGAAAAGTGAGTAATGGTACTTATAAAATAATCAAAGCTAACAAGGTAGGGCCGCTTAGGCGACTTTTTTCTTATACTTAAAGTAACATCAAACCAAAAAGTAGATCAAAAAAGCTAAAGGCAGCAATAGAGCACCTTTAGCTTTTTTGATTAAAAGATGGATATTGAATGAGCCAATCATGTAAACATTCCTAAAGAGGATTATTTATCATGAAAAGTCTTTCATTCCATAGTTTTTCGGGTAACTTTATGATACCAATCATTTTCAAGGCTGTAAGTAACTTTGTTAGGAAATATGACATAAAACATATATTTTAAATGCGTCTTTAACAGATGAATGAAGGGCTATCTTTTAAACGTCCTCAACACTAAAATCTTACCCGAAATAACGATCTGTCTGCGTTGATTGATTCCTTTAAATGAAATACGAGCAAATGAACATGAAAGTTCAACAATTTCCCCATTAATTTGAAGGGAATCCCCAATGAAAAGGGGGTGATGGAATGAACTTTCATATTCTTTAATGAAACAATTACTTGATAGCCATGGGGAAATCAGCTTTGTACTAATGCCCATTGTCATCATCCCATGAGCTATTCGGTCAGAAAATCCCGCTTGTTTAGCTGCTTTTTGATCAAAATGGAGAGGGTTGAAATCATTTGAAACGTCACCATAAGTTGCAATATGCTCGTCTTTAATTTCAGGAATATAAATAGTTGGTAATCTAGATAGATCCATCATTTCACCTTACTTTTTAAATATTAGTAATGTAGTACGTATTGATGCATGAATACAATCGTTAAATGAAATAAGTAATTCATGATTAGATCGTTGCATGATCTCGCAATTATTTTGTCTTTTCCTTACGTCTTTTAGATGAATGACACAATCATACGTGCGATTGGCTACTACGGGATGCTCGTATGAAAAGCATTGTTTTCCGTGTATGACAGGTCCAACATCTTCTAACCAAGGAACTTTAATAAACGACCAAAAGATGATCGGCATAGTTGGTGGAGCAGGGATGTCTTGGTACCCAGCTCTCTTGGCCGAATCGATGTCGACATATATGGAATTATCGTGATGGATCGCTTTTGCGTAGGAGGCAATCATTTCTCTTGTGACTGTAATTTTTACAACTTCTGATGTGGCTCCTGTCCATTTTTCATCAATCATGTCCATTTCCTCTATTCTATTAATTCTACTAGCGTGGCTAAGCCTAATCCGCCACCAATTCCTAGTGTAGCGAGGCCGCGTTTGAGATGATGACGTTTCATTTCCGTGTATAGCCTCGTTATTAAAATAGCTCCTGATGCTCCGTATGGATGGCCGATGGCTAAAGCTCCACCATTCCGATTTACTTTCTCAAGTGGAATTTGTAGCTCATTTAAACTCGCTATGACTTGCGCGGCGAACGCTTCATTAAATTCAACAATATCAAGGTCTTGAACGGATAGTTGTTGGCGTTTTAATAACTTCCTAACAGCAGGTACAGGCCCAATACCGAGAAAATTAGGATCAACTCCAGAACTTACTGCATCAACAAAACGCAAAATAGGTTGTAAGCCTAATTCCTTACATTTATCCAATGACATAATTAAAACAATAGATGCCCCGTCATTAAGTGGACAAGCATTACCGGCTGTCACCGTTCCATCTTCCTTAAAAACAGGAGGAAGGGCGCTCAGTCTTTCGATCGTTAAGTTTTTGCGTGGACATTGATCGGTTGTTTGTCCTTTGACTGGGACAATTTCTTCGTTAAAAGAACCAGATTCGATGGCGGTAATAGCTTTTAATTGACTTTGATAAGCAAACTCATCTTGAGCTTCTCGCGAGATATTGTAAGCTTCAGCTACATTTTCAGCTGCTACCCCCATATCAGGGTCACCGATCTCGTTTGGGGAAAAACGAGCCCTCATAAATAATTGCGGTCCTTGTGAGTCATGAATTGAAGAAGGTTTCGCAAACTTCCACGGGGCCAAGCTTGTGCTTTCAACCCCTCCGGCTAAATAAATGTCACCAGCTCCAGCCTGAACAAGCCTGGATGCTACGTTTATAGCCTCTAGACCTGAGGCACACTGACGGTCAACCGTAACTCCCGGAACAGCTAGAGGTAAACCCGCTGAGAGAGCACAAAGCCGTGCGATATTTCCTCCAGGCCCGACGGCATTTCCGAGGATAACTTCATCAATCGATTCTGGATCTAGCTGATATTCTTCCACAATCTGTTGAATAATAGGAGCAGCTAAGTATTCAGGGGGGACGCTTTTAAACATTCCACCAGACTTACCTACTGCCGTTCGTTTGGCTGTTATGATAACGGCTTCTTTCATAGTTTATTCACATCCTTGCTTGCTCAATTTTTCTTTCTACTAGCTTTATGACTTCTTTTCTAGCTATTTTATGGCTTGTTGTGTAGGGAAAGCTTTCAAGCTCAATGAATTGTTGTGGACATTTGTACGAAGCTAGTTTTTGCTTGCAAAATTGTATTAGTTGCTGGTTAGTCAGACGGTTTCCTTCTTGCCATTTAATAACGGCAACAAGTTTTTCACCCCAGTATGTATCCTCTAGCCCAATGACGGTTACTTCATCAATTTGAGATAGGGTGGATAATACCTTTTCAACTTCCTCTGGATAGATATTTAATCCGCCACTAATAATCATATTTTTCTCCCGGCCGACAAGAGTGATGTAGCCTTGATCATCAAGAAAAGCTAGATCGCCGACTGTTGCAAAGCTTCCGTGAAACATTTCGTTTGTTGCTTTCTGATCATTGTGGTAGCCGCTGAATACGAGTTTGCTTTTAACAAATAGTTTTCCTATTTCTCCGATATTCGCTCTCATACCATCTAGTCTTCGAATCGACACTTCTACTCCCGGGACTGCCCGCCCGACCGATTCAGGGTTTTTGAGGTATCCTTTTTCATCTAAAACGCTGACTAAACTTAATTCGGATGCTCCATAAAATTCAAATACTTCTGCATGAGGAGTGAGTACTTTGGCTTTCTGTTTTAAACTAGTTTGCCATTTAGCACCGGCAGAGATGACCTTTATTAGATGACTAATGTGTGATCCTGTTTTCGAATAGACGTCATTAAGTGCTGAAAACATCGTAGGAACAAGGTATAAAATCGTTATTGGATAGGTTGTTAACGTTTGATGTACAGCATTTGCATGAAATTTCTTCGTGATGTAGACGGTAGCACCAATATGAAGAGCGTGAAGAGCTGCATATAAAAAGTGTGAATGCACAAGAGGACCAGGTGCGAAGACGATATCTTCGTTTTCTATGTTAAAAACCTGATCACTTACTGAGAAGCTATGAATCCATGAAGAATGGGTGCGTAAATACCCTTTTGGTTTTCCTGTTGTACCTGACGTATAGCCAATATAAAAAAGATGATCGGCTGAAAAATCTTGGACAGGCAAACTTTTCGCTTTTTGCTCTGTAAATTCTTGAAGAGACAGGCTTACTATGTTAGGAATGATTGGCTCACCAATGAATAGATCAGGTGAGCAATCGGTAAGGATATAGCGGAGGTCGTCTTTACTCCATTTGGGATCTAGAGGAATGGCAATAGCACCTAGTTGGCTGATAGCTAAAAAGAGAGATAAAAATTGGTGATCGTTTTCTAGTAAAAAGGCAACCTTTTTTTTCATTGGGGAACGAAGAACCGTGACAATTTGTTGTTTCATGAAATGGATAGATGTATGTAATTCTTTGTAAGTTACTTGTTTTCTGTCACAGGAAATGGCAATTTTGTCTGGGTGTTTAGTTGTTAGTTGCTTGATCGTTTCGCCTATGATCATGTTCTTAACTCCATTTCTTTTGATTCTAGTAAGCCTAAAACTGTTGAATAGGCAGTTCTTATAAAGGAAGGAAAGAAAAAAACAGTTCTCGGTTTTTCTTTCCTTGTTTGTTAAGCCGTTTTTTGTAATTCAGTTGGTTTCTTAATGAGAGGATAAGCTTTTTTGATTTGCATTGCAGTAATCCCAGCTATTACAGCTTTCGTTACGTCACCTGGAACATAGATAAGTGCTTGAAATGCAGCCGTTGTCCAAGGGATTCCTGTAACGAAGGAAAGATAGCTGATTCCACATGCATACACAAGGAGTATTCCTCCAAGGAAATTAAATAGAATAAAACGAGCAACGTTCATCTTATGCCAATACTTTTCAACTAAATACCCAATCACAAATGCAGCAATTGGCCAACTTAGAATATAACCTCCACTTGGGCCAAGTAATACGCCAAAGCCACCTCGTCCACCAGCTAGAAGCGGAATTCCAACTGCAACGAGAGCTACGAAGATCCCGAGACTAAGTCCGCCTCTACGTGCCCCTAAAATTGCACCTGCTAGCATGACCCCTAATGTTTGAGCTGTAATAGGAACAGGAGAGATAGGAAGAGTGAATGGTGGCAAAATTCCTAACGCGCCGACGATAGCAGCAAACAGTGAAGCGTATATCATGTTACGTAGTTTCATAGTAAATCCCTCATTCTTATAATATTTCGAAGACAATCTATCCTCGTAGTATAAAAGGAGGGATTAAAGTATGTCAATATGAAATTTATTTAGGTTAACAATAACAATGTGACATGATTGTTGAATAGTTGATTATTACTTATTCCGTGACAATGATGAGGTGATTCACAAGAGCTGTAATCTAGTGGGGTTTCTTTGAATTGCAGCAATCGATTGTGAGTTTGCAGGTTGATCTTTATTTACTATATTAACTTATTATACAGGTAGCTCTCAAGTACAGGGGATTCTTGACTTGAAACCTTTCGTCCGTTATACCGTATATAAAAGTGGTAGGATGGAGGAGGGACTAGATCCGTGTATAATAAAATCATTAGTGCCATGATCATAACGGTATTCTTTTTTATTCCAACACAGGTATTTGCTGTTGATTACCAGATTACAGATGTCGAAATTAATGCATATTTACAAGATGATGGAGATGTTTCCGTTCAAGAAAAACATACTTATCAGTTTAGTGATGAGTTCGGCGGCATTATACGGGAGTTAATCCCGAAAGAAGGAACCGAGATTGTTCAACTGGAAGCATATGAAAAAGATCAACCTTTAACAATTGAGTCAAACGAAACAGAGCATCGGATTCACCGAGCAGGAAAAGATGAAACGGTTACGATTGATCTATTTTATGAAATCAAAAATGGAGTCGACGTTTATGCAGATGTCGCAGAATTTTACTGGCCATTTTTTGACCGTAGCAATGAATCGACGTATGAAAATATGATGATTCATGTTTTTCCACCGGAACCTGCAACGGGTGTCATTGCCTTTGGGTATGATGAGGCGTTTCAAAAAGAGGACATTTTAGAAGAGGGGCATGTCCAATTTCAGCTAGGGGAAGTTCCGAGTAACAGGAACGGTGACATTCGTGTTGCTTATGACGCCAAGCTTTTTGGCGCTGCAGCTGTAACTTCCAATAAACCAATGCAAGCCGCAATAGAAGCGGCGAAACAACAGTTACTTGATGAGGAGATTGCGAGTGCTAAAAGAAAAGAGTCACTCGCATCAATCGGCGTCACTTTAGTCACGCTATTAGGATTACTCTTATTGTTCTTGCTTGTGCGGGCATGGATTTTGGCAAAAGCAAAAAGGGCTGCATTAAAGCGAGAATTAACCAATGATGTTGTTATACCTAAACAAACGATCTCATTACCGACAACGATTCTTTACATGAATTATCATCAGCTCCTACCAGAAGCAATCGCGGCCGCACTATTAGATTTAGTGCGAAAAGGGCATGTTACTAAGCTTGAAAATGATCGTTTTAGGGTAGTGAATCGGAACGGTTTGTTTGAACACGAACATATATTGGTCGAATGGTTATTCGATGAAATAGGGGCAAAAGCTGAATTTAGCTTTGACGATTTATCTGTGTATCTTAAAAATAAGAAGAATCATGAAAAATATCAACACCAAAAATCGAAATGGCAAAACGCAGTGAAAGCTGAATTAAAAGAAGCGCATTTGTATGAAAATAAAGTCAAATATCGCTTAACCATTGGCTTAGTAAGTTTCATCTTAGTACCGTTTGCCATTTTATTTGCTGTAAATGATTTAATTGGCTTGTCCTTATCATCAATCGGAGTATTTTTAGGGTTGTTTCTATTCGCTATTTTTTACCATCCGAAAACATGGAAAGGGGCAAAATTAACCCTTGAGTGGCGCAAGTTTAAACAACAATTTCCGAATATACTGCAATCAACTTGGCATAATTTATCTGAAGATGACAAAATGCGTGCCTTTATTTACGGCCTTGGAATGAATGATGAACGCCTGAAAAAGAAAAATCAATCATTAGTAAATGCGTTTAAAAAGCCGATCAACGGGCATCAATCGAGTACAACATATGGCTTTGACCTGACATGGATCATCATTGCAGCAGCTGCCACGTCAAACTTTACGAGTGCAGAGAAAACAACGGGCGCAACTAGTAGTAGTTCAGGAGGGAGCTTTGGTGGAGGTGGCTCCGGTGCAGGTGGTGGCGGAGGCGGTTCTGGTGCTTTTTGAAGTACCAGGTACTTGTCGAGAGCCGATAGAGGAGGGGGATTTCTGTCCCTCATCCTCAAGCCACGCTCTTTTGGTGTAATAGTATTATTGAACATTCAAACAATAAATAATCCATTGCAATTTGTTTGTTCGCTAACGTAAAATAATTATGAAACTGATTTCATGTTTTATTTTGACGGTGGAGTGATAGACAAGTGGCTACAATATTAGATGTTGCAAAATTATCAGGCTTATCAAAAACGACGGTTTCTCGTGTTATAAATAATCATCCGTATGTTTCGGACAAGAAGAGAGAATTAGTACTAAAGGCAATGAAAGAGCTTGGGTACACACCTAACCCTTCCGCAAGAAGGCTAAGAGGACAGTTAACGACAACGATAGGTGTCATTGTACCTAGAATTGTAAATCCTTTCTTTGCGTCTCTAGTCAATTCGATTGAACTGGCTGCTTACAAAAAGGGACATCAAGTGTTGATTTGTCAAAGTTATGAAGATAAAGAAAAAGAACTAGCGTTTTTAAACTTATTAAAAACAAAACAAGTAGATGGAGTTATTATGACGTCAATTGAAAATGATTGGGAAGTTATCGAGTCATATAACGAATACGGTTGTATTTTGTTATGCAATGATTACGTAAATCAAACAGTTGTTCCAATGGTCCGTTTAGATCAAGCAAAAGGGGCATATTTAGGAGCTAAGCATTTAATTGATAGAGGGCATCAAAAAATTGCCTACTGTACTGGTGGTTTGTTTGATGAGCAGGGGAAAGGGAAAGATCGTAATCAAGGTTTCCAAAAAGCGTTAAAGGAAGCGGGAATTAAGATCAATCCGAAGTGGATTTTCATAGATCAGCACACGATTGAAGATGGAAAACAGGTTATCAAGCAGATTCTCGAGATGGAGGATCGACCAACTGCTATTTTTACTGGAAGCGATGAAATTGCGGGCGGAATCATAATTGAAGCAAAGGAGCAAGGTATAACCATTCCAAATGACTTTGCAATCATTGGATTCGATGATCAACCAATTGCAGAAATAGTAGACCCTAAACTAACGACAATTCGGCAACCTGTCGATCAGATGGGGAACAAATCAATAGAAGTGATGATTAAGATGCTGGAAAATCCTGCATTGGACATAAAAAATTATGAGCTACCGATAGAATTAATTGTTCGACAATCGACATAATTTATCTAAAACAGGTGAGAAAACTCCCTCTTAAAGCGTGTGAAGGGCGTAGCCCAATGGTAAGGGGGAGTTGGTTTTGTAACAAAATGCAACAGCTATAGGCTTTCTTAAATGGTAGACGGGACAAAAAATGTATGAAGTTATGAACAAATTGATAATTTTGGAATTTGATAATATGATAAGAAAGCGTTGACAGAATACAAAAACGAAAATATAATAAGAAACAGAAATCGATTCCATAAATTCTAATTTTTTTGCTTGATGTGGAACCGATACCATATGAGTTTCAGGTGTTTTATAGCTGTGCTTTTTGCAGAAATATGATTGAATATTTATCGAATATAGCATTAAATCTTTCTGAGGAAATTTTTTGGATTATGTGGAACCGATACCATATGCAAATAGCAGATGTAATCATCTAAGAAAATCTCTTAATTATACACACTGATGGAGGGAACAACATGGAGAAGAAATGGTGGCAAAAGGAAGTTATTTATCAAATTTATCCTAAAAGTTTTTATGACTCGAATAATGATGGAATAGGCGATATAAAAGGGATTACACAAAAACTAGATTACTTACAGTCTTTGGGGATTACGATGGTGTGGATTTGTCCAATTTACCAATCTCCAATGGCTGATAACGGGTATGATATCTCTGACTATTATCAATTAAATCCAGAATTCGGTGAAATGAAGGATTTGGATGAGTTAATTGAGAAGGCACAAGAAAAAGGAATTAAGATTGTCCTTGATCTTGTCATTAACCATACATCGGATGAACACCCTTGGTTCCAAGATTTACTTGCGAACCCAGAGACTAGTAAGTATAGAGATTATTATATTTTGAAATCTGGTAAAGACGGTCAACCACCTACTAACTGGCGCTCTGTTTTCGGCGGTAGTGTATGGGAGCCTTTGAAAAATACAGATGAGTACTACTTTCATTCGTTTGATATTAAACAGCCTGATTTAAATTGGGAAAACAAAGAAGTCCGTGAAGAATTATACGAAATGGTCAATTATTGGTTAGAGAAAGGTATTGCCGGCTTTAGAGTCGATGCCATTACGTTTATAAAGAAAGATCAAAGTTATGATAACCTACCTGCTGATGGAGTAGATGGCCTTGTAAAATGTACAAAGAAAGCGCGGAATCAACCGGGCATTGAAGACTTCTTACATGAATTAAAAGATGAAACATTTTCTAAATATGATTGTGTGACGATTGGGGAAGCTCCTGGTGTACCTTATGAGCAATACAGTGATTACATTGGGGACAATGGCTATTTTTCGATGATTTTTGATTTTAGATATGCAGACCTTGATGTCGCTTCTGGTAGTGAGTGGTTTAAGAGAGTCGATTGGGATGTACTAGGTCTAAAGAAGTTAATCTTTACTAGTCAAAAGGAAATCCAAAAAGCGGGCTGGGGAGCTAACTTTTTAGAGAATCATGATCAGAACCGGTCAATCAGCAAGTATATAAAAGAAGAAGAGAATAGACATTTTTATTCTGCGACAATGCTAGGAGCGATGTTCTTTTATCTTCGAGGGACACCTTTTATCTACCAAGGACAAGAAATTGGAATGACGAACTTCGAACGTGAAAGTATTGAAGAATTTGATGATATTTCAAGTATCGATCAATACTATCGTTCTATGAAAGAAGGCTTTAGTGCAGAAGAAGCACTTCGCTTTATCAACTTACGAAGCCGTGATAATTCAAGAACGCCATTTCATTGGAATGATAAGAAATATGGTGGTTTCTCAGAAGCGAAGCCTTGGTTAGGAATGAACGAGAATTACAAAATGATCAATGCAGAACAACAAGAGCAAGATCCAGATTCTATCTTACAATTTTATAAAGAAATTATTCAAGTTAGACAAGTGAGTGAGGCAAGTGATTGTTTAATTTACGGAGAAATTGAGCCTATCTTAGAAGAGCATCCAACGATTGTTGCGTATAAACGAAAATTGAATAATGAAGAAGTTGTTTGTTATTTCAATTTTTCATCTGAGTGTCAAAAAGTCGATTTTGATTTTAATAATTTTGATGTATTATTAAACAATTATAAAGAAGAAAAAGAGACAATATTTGAGCAGACATATTCGTTAAAACCATATCAAGCACTTGTACTTCAAAAGAAAGGCGCGAGCAATCATGAGTGAAAATAAATACGAACGTATAGGAAAAGAAATTATTCATGTCATTGGTGAGGGTAATATAGAATCATACGTTCATTGTGCAACAAGATTGCGATTCTCTGTTAAGAATCGCGAGGAAATTGACGATGAGGCGATTGAAAAGATTGATGAAGTCAAAGGTGTATTTTATAATGCTGGTCAATATCAAGTCATTTTAGGTACTGGTACGGTCAATAAAGTTTACTCTGCTTTAAGAGGGGGGAAACCTGATCATGAGGATGAGGAAGCGAAAAAGGAATCCTCATCGAATAACAAAGAAAAGGGAATCAGAAAGGCTGTACGAACGTTAGCTGATATCTTTATTCCTATTATCCCAATCATTGCGGCAACAGGTTTATTCCTTGGTTTGAAGGGTGTTTTGTTCAGTGATGCGTTCTTAGGATTAGTTGGTATGAGCATTGATGATATTCCAGAATACTTGCAGACACTTATATCCGTTCTGACAGATACAGCCTTTGCGTTTTTACCAGCCTTAATCTGTTGGTCTGCATTTAGGAATTTTGGTGGTATGCCTATTATTGGTTTTGTGCTTGGGTTAATGCTTGTTTCTCCTGCCCTGCCTAATGCGTATGCGGTTGCAGACATCAATAGTGGAGTAGATCCAATTATTGCTTTCGGTTTCATACCGGTTGTTGGTTATCAAGGTAGTGTGTTAACAGCTCTTGTTATTGGGATTCTTGGGGCAAAACTTGAGAAGAAGTTACGGGCTGTCATGCCAAATGCATTAGATTTAATTTTTACGCCGTTCTTTGTTTTATTAGCTATGATGATTTCTGGTTTACTTATTTTAGGACCTTTGCTGCATTTTGTGGAAACAGGATTGGTAACGGTTGTAACTCAACTTATTGATATCCCTCTTGGTATCGGGGGACTCATGATTGGCTTTATCTATCCATTAGCTGTTATGACAGGTATGCATCATTTGTTTATCGCGATTGAAACAACAATGCTTGCTAATACAGGGTTTAACCCTCTAATTGCTCTATGTGCGATGTACGGATTTGCGAATGCTGGTACGTGTTTAGCGATTACGGTGAAAGCGAAAAAAAGCACGGTGAAAGTTACAGGGACAAGTGCAACTCTTACGCAACTACTAGGTGTTAGTGAACCGGCCTTGTTTGGTGTCGTTATGAGGTATAGTGTGAAACCGCTTTATGTTATGATTGCCTGTTCAGCTGTTGGTGGTGCAATTCTTTCGTTATTAAATGTCCAAGCTAATTCCTATGGTTTAGCTGTGATTCTTTCTCCTTTAATGTACATTTATGATTGGAATCAGCTGATTGCTTATCTAGTCGTTTCTGTTATAATATTTGTTGTTGCATTTATTATCACTTACTTATTTGCAGTACCAAAAGAAGTGATGGTAGAAGATGAAGATCAGAAAGTAAAGAATGTGAGTTAGTAAGAAATGAAATCGAATGAATCTATCTCTAAAAACGAGTTGCTTATATCAACTCGTTTTTAGTATTTGAAATGATATGTGAAGTAGAAGTTGGAAGTGGTAAAGTGATAGGCTGAGGAAGTTCTTTTTGTATAGAGAAAATCATAGATCTACCTTGATCTTACTAAAGGATTAAACAATTTGTCAGTTTTGCAATTTGCAGAGTGCAACAACAATTATACGGACTTAGGCATTGAAAAGGAGACAATAGAATGTTGAAAAAAAGATCAATAGTTTTTATAATGCTTTTAGCTTTTTTTACGATCTTAATAGGTTTCATATATAAATCATTTGGAATTGAAAAGCCTACAGCGATTGTTGTATTAAAAGACTTAGATACACAATATTGGCAAATTGTAAAAGCTGGAGCTGAGAAGGGGTTTCGTGATTTTGGTATAGATGGTAAAGTAATGGCGCCCAGTTATGAATCAGAAGAAGATGGACAAGAGTATCTGCTAAAAAAAGTTCTTAAAGAAAATCCAGATGCATTAATTATCTCGCCGAACGACTCAACTATTATTCCTATTTTAAAAGAGTTTGTCCAAAAGAATATACCTGTATTGCTAATAGATACAGATGACCCTTGGGAAAATAAAACCTCTTATATTGGGACGAATAATATCGATTTAGGTAGATTAGGTGGAATGTTATTAGCTTCGCAACTTCAGCCTGGAAATAAAGTGGCCCTGATTGCAGGAGATATAAACCATCCAATTTCAGGTGATCGAATTAAGGGAGCTAAACATAGTTTAGAGGCTGCAGGAATCAAAATAGCAACAGAAAAATTAGATTTACCAAACGAAATAGAACCGATAAAAGAAGTAATGGAAACGGTTTTGCAAGATCAACCTGATATTAAAGGTGTATTTGCTGAGACGGATATCAAGGCACTAGCTGCTTATGAGGTTATTGAGGAACATGGTCTTAATATACCAGTTATTGGGGCAGATGGAATTAACGAAATGATTGAGTTGATAGAAGAAGGTGCGTTACCTGGAACAGTAGCACAGAATCCTTATGACATGGGATATTTAGGCGTTGAATCCGCAATGAAAGTGATCAAGGGAGAAACAGTCGAAAGAAATATTGATAGTGGTGTAGACATTATTATCAAAGGGAATGCAAACCAAAGGCTAAGCTTCCAGAGAGAGTTATTGAGGTGAGGATTTACATGAAATTATTTTCTTTTTTATCGTCAGAAAAATATGACTTTAGCGAGCTAGAAGTATTACTTTAAATAGGATCTATAATGTCTTAGTTAAACAGTGAATCGTTAGAGACTACTAAAAAGGTAAAAACTGACCTTTTCAGTAGCCTCTTTTTAGTATTCTCTTTACTTTTACTTAAGTTGATTCACAATATAATCAGCCGTTCTAATAGATAATGCAACCGTTGTTAGAGTAGGGTTAGCTGCCCCCATAGATGGAAAAACACTATTATCAGCAACATAAAGTCCTGCTACACCATGAACTTGACCATACCGATTCGTAACAGAAGTGTGTGGATCATCGCCCATTCTGCATGTTCCTACTTCATGATAATCACCACCAGGAGGCATTAGACAAATAGCTTGTCGGTTATTTGGTACAATTAAGGGAGCTTGCATTGCAGAGGAAACTTGATTTAAAGCAGCTGCCATTTGGTGAATGATTTCTGTATCTTGCTTACTATATGAAAAATTGACGTTTATTTTAGGTACCCCATACTTATCTTGTTTATTTGGATCTAGTGTAATATAGTTTTCAAAACGCGATTCAACTTTACCGAATGCGCTGATCCCGATTAATAATTCATCTAACAAGGCCTTTTCTTCATACTGTGAATACCAAAGGTACCATTGATCTTCACCTCCAGGACCGCCCATTTGAATTTGGTAGAGATGTTTTTTTGTTTGTGGTATAAAAATGCTAAGTGTACCCAGAACCTCTGGAAATTGTTGTCGGCTTACTTTTGCCGTAGCTAAGAGCAATGAATGATTCGTTAAATAATGACCGATTGCTCTTCCTTTAATTCCTGAGTGAAGCAAAAGACGAGGAGTTTCAAATGTACTTCCTGATAATACAATTGTTTTTGCTTTAAGAACATAAGCTCTTTTATTAGGAGACATCACCCTTATACCGACTACTTCGTTTTGTTCAACAATCACTTCTACCGCACGGGCATTAACAGCTAAATCAAAAGGCATGCGATTTAGAGCGTAAGCAAGAGCAGAGATAGAACTCCAAAATACGTCTGAATGAATTTGACCATATTTTGTAACTTCAAGATCGGCTGGCGTAGGAACATCTCTTGCTTCGGGAAAACCGTTTTCATGAAGGCGTTTTAATAGGATTTCTTGAATCGAAGAGCCCTCCATATATGCAGTGGATACTCTCATTATTTTTTCGGCGATGTTATAGTAATACTTCATTTCTTTCAAGGGCATAGGCCAATCGAAAAATTCAGAATCATCCATTCTAGGAGCAGACATTCCCCAAAATAACGTTCTTCCTCCTAAGGCAAATAGCTGTCTAGCACCTGGGAAATCAGGAAGATATTTACCAGTCCATTTGGATACGGTATGAAAATATTGACTGAATCGTGTATCATTAACCGTTGGTATATTCCGTACATGAGTCGGAAGCAAGAGACTTCCCGCTTCAATCATCCCAACCTTTTTTCCACTATTTAACCACTGTTCGGCCAATCTCCGAAGGACAGATCCTCCTCCTGCACCAGAACCGACAATAAGTACGTCATAATCTGTATCAGCCATTTGTTCCAAAGATGTAAGTGGAATCCAAGAAGAGAGAAGATCAGAAGGGGAAGGCAATGGACATTCGGAAATAGGTGTCTGAAGTGTATCCGAAATAGGAGAGGAAGGAAAATACACTTTAGAACCTGTTATGTTCATCATGGGGCTTGAAATGTGTGGATTAACAATGAGTAATTTGTTAAGGTCAATCTTGTGTGTTTCGGATATTTTCAAAAGACTATCACCACTTTTAGCGACATAAACTCTCATGTGGACACATCCTTTTGTTTAACTTATTATAAACACACTCCAATTCATTACATATGTATATTCTTCTTACGTAATCATGATACTTACTTTCATGTAAGTATTCCTTAACTAATTTCTCAAAAGAGCTAGGAATTCTTTTGTAATATTTTATTGTGCTGAACTAAAAAAGAGAGAACTTTGACAGAGTTTTCTTGTTATTAATGATGAGTTTGACTATTATCTCGTTTTTAGCATTTAAGAAAACTGAGCAAAAAAAGACCTGACTAATGAGTTTACTCATTAATCAGGTTTGCATTTATTAAAGATTATTTGCTCTATAATTGGTATCGATACAATTAATTAAGCTCCTCATATAAACGCTCATAATCAGCGCGGATGTCATCTCCACCGCGGTCTTTCCATGTTTGTATTGCATCATGCCATCCATCTTCATCAATAGCACCGGTAACAAATTTATATTTCGCATCATTAATCAGTTGCTCTAAATCAGCACCTAGTTGATTTTGAACTTCAGAGATTAAATTTACTGTCGGGTCAGCAACAACTAAATCAGAGTTCTCAATCTCGAGTTCTTGAACACGTACTTCTAACTCAGATAATTCACCAGGAGTCATCTTATCTTCAAGAGGTGCAGTGACTAATGGGTAACGGTAAGGAAAGCCAACCGCAGCCATGTATTTGTCATAATCAATGTGTTTTGGAACACCATCAACTATTTCATGGTGTACGCCTTCGATCCCCCAAGCCAATAAGTCTACCATTTCCTGTTCAGATAATTTTTCAAAGAAAGCTAATAATTGTAATAAATGTTCTTCTGTTTTAACGGTTGCTTTCGGGAACATCAAAATCCCATTTGAACCCATTTGACTTTCTAAACGCTTCTCTCCAGTTGGTCCAACTAAAGCATTGTAAATACCCACTTCTGCATCTGGGTCATTTTCTTTTAGTCTAGTTACAAATGATTGGACAGTATTTGAGGACTCGCCCCAGAAACCAATAACACCGTTTTCAAAATCAGCTCGTCGTGCAGTCTGATCCGGAGCAACTAGATCGCTATTTACTACTCCTTCTTCAAACATTTCTCTTGCATATTTTAACGCCTCGAAATATTCTGGTGTCTCATGATTTTTAATGAATGTCCCGTCATCCGCAACCATCCAATTGTGTGGAGCACCAAATGCAACACCAAAATCAAGACCAAATCCACCAGGTAGAGCGACACTTGTCGTCCCTCTTGTGTCTTTTTCCCCAGATTGGTTTGGATCCTCATTAGTAAACGCTTTCAAAACTTCCTTGTATTCTTCAAAATTTGTTGGTACTTCCAAGCCAAGGTTATCCAACCAATCTTGTCTGTACATCGTAATCCAGCGGTTTAATGGACGATAACGTGGAATGCCGTACAATCCATCGTTAACCTTCACATTGTCATAAACAACATCATTCATAGAAGATAAGTTTGGAAATTGGTCTAGGTATTGCCCGATTTCCCAGAACACACCATCTTGCATCGCGCTAATTAAATAAGGTTGATTAGGAGCACCACAACTTGCGATAACATCAGGTAAATCACCAGATGCGATTAGAACAGGTAATCTTTCACAGAAGTTAGCACTTACCATATGTGTAATATCTAAAGTTGTATTCGTATACTCTTCAATTGCTACCTGAACGTCATTTCCTTTTGCAGGGACTTCTGTTCCGTCAAAATTTAGCGACATTGAAATGTCTAATGGTTCCTCTGTAACTCCACTATCTGGTGCTTCTTCGTTACTTGAATCTGTAGAAGATTCTTTGTTGCTAGAACATGCAACAATAAAAGCCGTTATTAGAGCTAACAAAACAAATAGTGATAATTTTGACCTCTTTCTTTTTCTCATCCTTTTTCCCCCTAAAAAATATAGATATTTATAAAAGGATAATCTTTTTTCTAAAGATAGATAAGAGATTATCTTTTTACTGAAATTAATAGCATTCCTTGAATGGATGAACAATTGATTTACTTGAACTGACCGTCCTTTGCTGAGACATTCACAAAGGGGTGCGTTTGACAACGCTTACAATCGTCTGTTTGTAAATTGAAACAATATGAACGTCCGATTTATGCATGCTCTATATAACTGCAATACTAATATGCTACTATGTTAGTTATTAATATTAACAAGAGGAATTCAATAACTCTATGTATTTTTCAGTACAATGTTTATCCAAAATCGGACTCGATTTGTAGAGTATTAAATCTTGTCGTGTAGCAGATTGGGAATATGTCATTGAATATGGGAAAGAAATTCGCAATAAGTATGGCGATGAAACTGTAGATGCAAGCAAAGCAAAATTGAGGGTATTTGGGTATGAAGTAATGTAGATAATAAAGAGGATGATTGAAAATTAGGTAGAGATTATGAGAAATATAGTAAACAGAGAAAACTAGTTGTCATATCTCTAAAAATCAATTATGATCATATCAATAACGAATACTACCTACTTAAAGAGGAGTAGCTGTACAATAAAGTCGTCATTCGGGATCACATCTCCGGCTTTATTGGCAACATTAACATGTTGTTAGCCAGACCTTTACCATTGGTAGAGGTCTTTTTGTGTTATATAAGAACCTCTGCTTTCTTGGTAAAGGTTTTTTTCTTACAACATTTTATTTTAAAGGAGAAATGATCTTCGTTGTATGCAACGCTGAACAACATTTTTTGAGTGTTATTAGTAATCGTTGTTTTTGAAACAGAGGTGAATTCGAATATCTCAACAAGGGTAAAAATCCTCCTCGAGTTCAAATGAGTTCTAATACAAGATGTGTATTCCAACTTTTTCAACTACAACAAGCCAAAACAAAAGTAAGTGTTCAATACAAGAGCAGGAAGACTTGTATCAGTGGCTGAATTATAACAAGTATAATGTGTACTTGCTCTTTTTTATAGGAGAGAGTAGTACTATTTATTATTCTATATTGCATTGAAAAAAAAGCAGTAGTGAAATGAAACAATAAGTAATAAAATGTAAGTAATATTAATATGGAGTGTGATGTTTAGATGGACGATGTTCCCTCGAGTTTGATTGCGTTATTTATCGTGTTATTAGGTTTGTCTGCTTTTTTCTCCTCAGCCGAAACGGCATTTTCAAGTGTTAACAAAATCCGCCTTAGAAATTATGAGGAGGAAGGAAGGCGCGGGGCTAAGAAGGCTGTAGACATAGCTGAGAATTTTGATAAGACGCTTTCGACCCTTTTGGTTGGTAATAACCTTGTGAACATTGCTGCTGCAACACTATCTTCACAAATTGCAATACAACTGTTTGGCCCGAGTCTCGGAGTGTTCATAAGTACATTTGTAGTCACAATTTTGGTCTTAATTTTTGGCGAAATTATCCCGAAATCGCTAGCGAAAGAGTATGCGGAAATTTACGCGATAAAAACGTCAGGAATCCTATTTTTGTTGATTCAAGTGCTCAATCCAGTTACTTGGGTGTTTTTACAAGTTAAGAAGACTGTTTCGCTATTTGTGAGAAATAAGGAAAACACACCATCTGTCACGGAAGAAGAAATTAAAATGCTTATACAAATTAGTGAAGATGAAGGTGTCATTGGTAAAAACGAAAAAGAAATGGTGCAACGTTCGTTGGAGTTTGATGACATTATTGTTCATGAAATTTTAAAACCGCGTCCAGATATGATTGCGGTAGAAGTCAATCAAGCGGTTTCTGAAATTAAAGATGTTTTTTTGAAAGAACACTTTTCAAGAATACCGGTGTATGAAGGCAATATTGATAATGTCATTGGTATCTTGTCTGAGCGTGATTTTTTAACAGCCTATATTAAAGATGGAATGAATTTGGACGTGAAATCGCTCATTCGAAGTCCTTTATTCGTAGTTGAATCGATGAAAATTTCATCGTTACTGCCAGAACTTCAAAAACAAAAAGTTCATATGGCGATTGTGATTGATGAATTTGGTGGGACGTCTGGATTAATTACATTAGAAGATTTATTAGAAGAAATTGTCGGTGAAATTTGGGATGAACATGATGTGCGTGTCAATCAAGTAAGACAAGTTGGACCATCTAGTTATGTTGTTAATGCAGATTATCCGATTGATGATTTTGCCGAATTTGTAAACATGGATGTTCCTCTAACGTCTAATCATACGTTGGGTGGATGGTTGATTGAAGAATTCCAACGGATCCCTAAAGTAGGGGAAGAGTTTTTCTATCAGAATTTAGTATTGAAGATTGAGAAGGCTGAAGAAAAGCGGGTTCGTCAAGTTCATTTGAAAATAAATGAAAATCATGAGGTAGTCGAACAACAAACAGCCATTTAATAACAAGTTCCCCTGTGATGTATAATACACAGGGGAACTTGTTACTAATAAAAAATAATAAGGTGAAACTATGATCAATAAATTAGTAGCTGTCATACTTTTGTTGTTGGCATTTGTTTTAAATTCCTATCCTTATGACCTGAACGAGCGTGCATTGGATGGCATGGACGTTCACTTGTCAACTGAAGCAAATGCATTAGAGGGTTTTGCGGGACTAGGCCAAACGACTTTCCTTTTATTCGGACAAGCTGCACCATGGGGACATGATCTAAAAGGTACCAATTGCTATTCACAATATATGAATGAGTTGCTTTACTCGTATATTCCTTTATTAAAAACGTACATAAATCTTCTCACGATTAAGTTTCAAAGCACCTTTTTTTCTGTTATTTTAAGCAGTTTTAAATAACAAGAGAGAGGACGTTTGCATGATGCTTAAGAAGAGATCAATGAATCGTGAATTGAGTGAACCACTCATAGGACTAGCTGTTGGCGTTATTATGTTGATTGTCGCATGTTTGATTGCTCACTTTGTATTTGGATTAGCCTTCTTTTCGTAATAAATAGGACAAAGTTAATACGAGTTTTCGTATGGGCTTTGTCCTTCTTTATTAAGAACCATTTTGAATGGAGATCGTCTATAAAATGAGTAACTGGGTATAACTGGAGGTGGTAAAAAGTGACTGATAATAAGGTACTTCAAGTAATTGTTCGAATTTTAATTGTAGCACTATTGCTAGTCCTTGGTTGGGTCGTATTTTATTATGTTGTATGGCTCACTTTCCCTTTCTTAATTGCTTTAGTGATCGCTTTTTTATTAAATCCCATCGTCAATCTGTTAGAGAAGACAGCTAAATTTCCAAGATCTTTGGCTGTACTTACCGGGATTTTGATTTTATTTGGGCTAATTGGTGGTGTGCTAACCTTAATCATTATTAAGTTGATTGATGGGTTTCATTATTTATCACGATTAGTTCCTAAGCAAATTGAAATGATTGCAACTCATATTCAGTCGTATGTAAATGAACAAGTCTTACCCCTATGGGTGAGAGGGATTGGGTTAATTGATGATCTAGATGATGCTCAAAGAAATGCAATTGAAAATAGTATCCAGCAGCTGGGAGGACAGTTTGCCTCGATACTTGGGAATGCAGGCCAATCGATTGCTAACAGTCTTTCTCATTTCGTGGGGGCATTGCCAATTACATTAACCGTTTTTGTGTTTATTATCCTTTCGTTATATTTTATAAGCAAAGATTGGAATCGACTTCAACTACTCATGAGGAGTAAACTACCAAACCGGATGTTTGAGCAAATGGGTCATGTGTATCAAGATTTAAAATCAAAGCTTATTGGATTCCTTACGGCTCAATTTATACTAATAAGCATGACAGCTGTGTTGAATTTTATTGGGCTCCTTGTTTTGAACGTTGAACAGCCATTAACGATCGCACTCATACTCGGTATTGTCGATGTCCTGCCCTATCTTGGAACAGGAATAATTTTAATTCCATGGGCTATTTATAGTTTAGTAACAGGAAACTTCTTTCTAGGTATTGGGTTATTAATTCTATATGCGTTAACAATTACGTTAAGGCAATTAGCAGAACCAAAAGTGCTATCGTCAAGTTTAGGGATTAATCCATTAGCGACGCTCGTCTCTTTGTTTGTTGGCTTACAGTTATTTGGTTTCATAGGTCTATTTTTAGGTCCTGTTATGTTAGTTTTGTTGTTATCCTTTCACGAAGCGAAAGTATTCGAAGGGGTATGGCGTTTTATCAAAGGAAATGACAAATAACGTAACGGGTAAGCTGTATAATATCTTTAATAGCCCCAGGTTAAAAGAACTCGGCATGGTAGGACGGGCGTAAGCATTTTCTGGTGTTGGAGACAGTCAACAACTGTTCGATCTGAAAGAGGAGTTAACGACCAATTTAAAAGAGAAAATAGCTGATTATAAAAAAACAGGAATAACAGAGCAAGAAGCATTCAAGGAGGCAGTTAGTTCTTTGGGTGACCTGAGTGGATTGGTTGACGATATGCGTCAGATTGGTCAAGACAAAGCGAAGCAAGCTGTCTACACAAACATGACTATGCGTATCTCAACGGCTGGCTTAATTATTGGGATATTGACGATATTATTTGGAGTTTTAGTGACTACAATGTTGTATTTTATGGGTTTGCCATTAGAAGCCGTTACGGGACCTGCTTTCTTTGTTGTCATCGGTGGGGCGATCCTTACTTATAGTTTATTGACAAGAGAGACAAGTCAAAAGTACGCGATGAACAAGGTCCGTGCTAGTCTTTATGCCGTTGCAACAGCAGTCCTTCTATTTAGCTTTTTCGTGGCTTGTGCTTCTGGGTTTGCTACTGGGGAGATGTTTATTGCGATTAGTTCGTTTATGGTTTTCTTCTTAGTAAGCGTTGGATTGTTATTAGGTCTTCTTTTTACTGGGACCGATCGAAAAAAATAAGAGGAGGGAAACGTGTATGTTTTTCGCTAAATCATCAAAAAGAAACCACCCAGTATTCACACAAGCAAAAGGTGGCTCTTTTAAAAAAATGAAACATATTTAACAACCACTATTTGGCGGTAGGGTTGCAAAAGAGAAGTGTTGGCGCACTTCTCTTATTTATTATACAGAAAAGTCATTACGATGTCTCATTCATCACTTCAAAATTCATCATGATCTCATCTAGAATGTGTTTATTGTCTTCGTAAAAATATGGTGGTATTTCAGCACTAAAGTGATACGTTATATTGTCATCAATTAACATCATATGATAGCCAATGAATCCATATTCTTCGTTTTGAAAAAAGTACGCTTCCTTTCCGCTATGCAATGTAATTTGATCATAATAATGAGGAGGCTAACCTTCGTCAGCGACTGTAGCGACAACATTATACGCATGAAATGGATTGCTAATATCATGGAAGTTAGGATGAGGACGGTTGTCTGTAGAAAGGTCTAATACACGAACAAGCATTGTTGCTACCTGTGTTCTTGTGATTGAATTATTTGGCTTAAAAGCACTGCTTGAAATCCAAATATCACACCCTGATTATTCAGAAACTCAATTTCTGACTTTGCCCTAAAGTCTTCTGCCACATCTGAAAATGTTGCTAGTGCATTTCCTGTTTGAAACGGAATAAGCAAGGAAAAAGCGGTGGCAAGAAGTGCTATTTTCATGACTAAATGATTCAAAAGCTGCGCCTCCTTTTGAGGTAGGTGATTAGCTTCAGGAAAGAAAAAAGTACATAGATGTACTTTTTTACTATATTAAATACGTCAAAACTATAGTTCTTTAAGACATTAGTTAAAACCTGATGAGATAAGGTTTTTATTTAACCGGTATTCTAAAGATCTAAAAACATCTATCCAAGAACTAACAGTGTAAAGAATCCTTCTCTGAGCCATTTTATAAAGAGAGGAGGAATTATATATGAAAAAAATTACGTTGTCCCTCGCTGCAGCAACAATGCTTTTAGGCGGTCTTGCAGGATGTGGAGTGGATAATCAAGCAACAGACATAGGAACGAATCATTATGAAACGGGTACTCGTCAAGGAGCGTTAGGTGTAGATACAGGACCTGGAATAGGTGCTCGTAATGATTTGGGTGGACGTGTTGATCATGACGGTGGATTTTTTAGAGATCAAAGACAAGCGATAGGAGAGGTAGAGATAGGAAATGAGCGACCTCGTGGCTTTGGGACAGACTTCGGTCAAGGGCGAGCTGGTGGTTTCTTTGGACTAGATGGGGATAGACAAGGACAGCGGGCAGCGGCTCAAACCTCTCAACGGACACTTGATCGTATTGAAGAAATAGATGGGGTTGAACAAGCACGTGTAAGTGGGAATGTTATTGAAATAACAGTAAACGAAGGAATTGATAAAAGAAGAGCAGTGGAAATCAAACGTCAGGCACAAACATTAGCTGATAATAAGACGATACGTGTCGTTAATTAATTTTTATATAGTGAGTTGTATGGTCGTACTTGAGAATAGGCAGTCAAAGTAGTGCCACTATGTTCTTTATTCTTTAGTCGACCAAATTTAGATGGAGTTTAGTGAAAACGGGAAAACTCCCTGACTACAAACGAGTCATGGGAGTTTCTTAATAAGGAATTCTGGTGCATGTTCAAGGTGAATCGTTTGAAATTCAGGATAGGAACTTTGCTTATAGTAAAAACCGATAATGTATTCACCCTGATAATTTCCACTTGCTTGTTTGAGGACTTCTTCTAATTGTTCTGAGTCCTCTATTTTAATCGCATCGTCCCTATCGGCAAATGTTGCATCTAATCTGTTCTCATGTACGAACTCATACAACTCTCTGGATTCATCATTCTTCATAATGTAAGCATGTGATAGATCGTTTGCGGTTACTCGTGCTTGGGAGAGCAGGCCTTTTTCTTCTAACCAATTTTCAATACGGGTGTAAGATTTTTTCCACGGGAGATGAAGGTATTTCTTACCTTCAAATTGATATTCAATATGCGACCAATCACCCCGTTGATCAAAGATGTTCTCTAACGTTTGGTCAAGTACATCAGCTTGTAGCAATTGATGAAACTCTTCTACGTCCTGTGGATCTGTCAATCTTACTCGATTTCCTGCCATATATGAATTGATTGTAATATGGTCAATAGTCGTGTGGTCTTCAATCTGAACGATCGGGTTTTGATTTTGTTTGTATTCAGTTGATTCAACAATGTCTCTATAGTGCTTTTGGTACGCTCGAATCGGAATTTGATAGTATCTAACGATTTGATCGCCATTATTTAAATCATAACGAAAGGCAACCGAATTAGAATAATTGGACATTTTATTAAGGTGATTTTGCTCTTTAACAATTTGTTCGTGTAAGCTACGAATACTTTCGATCGTCTCTAGTTGTTCATAATAAAAGCTTGGTTCAATATATTCGGTCGATGGCGGTACATGACCAAGCCCCATGTTTGGATCGCTATCTAGGACACTAAAAATGTGTTCTCCAAAGTAGACACCTTGAATTTCCTCCACATTCGGTATCTTTTTTTCAAATCCGAACACATCCATCTGAAAAGAAAAACCCAAAACAGCAACAACTGCCAAATAGATGAGATATCCTTTCCATTTAGAAAAAACTCTCCATGTTTTTTCTAAGATCATCGTAGCAAGGAAGTAGCCCAAAAACGCTGCTGCAATGTACCCAAAGATGATCCAGCCAATGCCTCCTTGTAAACTGCCGAAATAGAGTCCACCGACTAACATCGTGCAAAAGGTAATACCGTATTTAAAAACAGGACGCAAGTGTTCAAAGGCAATGGCTTGTGTAGCTGTTTCTGCATGTCTTTTCTTATAAGCGAGTATCGCGCAAAAGTAAAAAGCGATAATTAGGATCAAGTAAGTAAAAATTTCATTCATCGTCAGCGGGAAACGTTCTAACTGAGTAATTCGTACAAATGGGAGTAAGCTTTCGATTTGTTGCGTCAAGTAATAATTAGCTGTAAATCCAAATAAATAAAATTCCAAGTTTGTTAAGAAAAGAACCATAACGCCGACAGGTAAGATAAAAATAATATACGTAAGGGCTCCTTGTAAAATCGACATGCCTGTAAACATCGCTACAAATACCCCTGCCATAAATACAAAGACATTAAAGACGGTCGTGAGGCTCATCCATTTTAAAATAGAAGAAACAGCTAAGAGCTCGTCGTATGGAAGAAACTGACTTAAAACTAGTAAACTAACAGCTGTTAAGAGAACGGGAACGATTAAGACAACGAGACCAAATAAAACGTGTTGGTGTAACAAATGTTGTCTTTTTATTGGCAAACTGTGCGTAAAATCACTGGAGGACTTCACTTGAATGTAACGAAATAAAAAAATAGCAAGCAAAACAGGAAATAGAAACGTCATGATCGTTTGAAACTCGTTTGAAAGTCCAAATAAACTTTTCGGTGGTATAAATTGATGAAACTCGTTCTCTCTCGTATAGGCCATTAGAAGCTGCAACGGAAGAAAGAAAAGCAAACAGAGCAAATAGCTTAAACTGATCCATCCAACGTTACGGACGTTTTGAACAAGAATTCCCAGGTTAAACAATGATGTTTTCAATCTCATAGCCAACATCCCTCATTTCATAGATAAATATTTCTTCTAAGGTTAATGGAAGTAAATCAAAAATAGCCGGCTGATGGGCAAGCACTTGAGCAGTAATCGTACTTTCTTTTCCACGAACGATATAAAGAAGCACACTGCCACGTTCTTCTTTATAAAGGATCGGAACGTCATTTAAAAAGTCAGCAGGTACGCCTTGTTTAAAGGCTACTTGAATTTTGTGGACATCAGACTTTAAATCATCCAAATCCTTCTCAATGATGATCTTCCCACCATGCATGATCCCGACATTGTCGCAAAGATCTTCTACTTCTCGTAAATTATGAGAAGAGATGATAATCGTCATTTCACGCTCAGCTACATCTTGTATAATAAGGTTTTTTACTTTTTGCCTCATTACAGCATCTAATCCATCTAGTGGCTCATCCAATATGAGAACGTCAGGCATCGTCGACAACGTCAACCAGAACGCTACTTGGCGTTGCATCCCTTTTGAAAGACGGTGGATTTTTTTCGTTACATCGATTTGGAAGACATTCTGTAACATGTTAAAGCGATTTTCGTTCCACGAAGAATACATCGATTGATAAAAATGAGCTGCTTGTTGAATCGTTGTATTCGGGTAAAAATACAATGAATCAGCGAGAAAAATCATTTTCTCTTTCAACTTCACATTTTCAAACACTGGTTCTTCTTCGATTAAAACGTTGCCAGAGTTAGGCTTGTAAATTCCAGCAAGTATTTTTAAAAGTGTTGTCTTTCCGGCACCGTTTGAACCAAGAAGACCGTATATCGATCCTTTTTGTATATGAACGGTTACCCCATTCACGGCCTCAAAGCCCTCAAAGCTCTTTTGGACATTTGTCATGTTAATCATCTTGATCCCCGCCTTTTGTTGATTGCTCGGCAATCGTGATTAAGGATAAAATTTCTTCTTTGTCAATACCTAGGTAGAGCGCTTCTGATAATAACTTAAGCAATTCTTGTTTCAATTTCATCACCTTCTCGTTATTAGTTGTTATCGCTTGAGGAGCAACAAACTTCCCTTTGCCTGGAATTGAATAAATATAACCTTGATGTTCTAACTCACGATAAGCTTTTTGGATTGTATTAGGGTTAACGGTTAATTCTTGTGCGAGCACTCTAACAGAAGGTAGCTGCTGATCCGGTTGATACACTTCATGGATAATCAGTTCTTTCCATTTCTCAACTAATTGTTCATAAATGGGTACTCTGCTTCTGATGTCTAGTTGAAACATATTGGCCTCCTTTCAAACTGAGGTTCATTCGTATTAACTGAACTAACTGTACTATTTAATATAATACGGTTTAGGTGAGTATGCAACTAAAAATTCCCAAATAATTAAATAAATGAATAAAATCATCATCTTTAGGAAAACTACCTTCTGAGGTGAAGGGAAATGGGTTTGTTTGGTTCCATTAGTCAATGGACTGAGATGAGAAAGAAGAAAAGAATTGAAAATTTCAAATCGCAGGGTACGTGTCCTAATTGTCAAGGAAAAGGATTTAACATATTAGAAAGTGAAATGATGATGGGCACTTGTTATGACTGTGCTGGCTGTAGCGGCAGTGGTTCGTTTTCTGCTTGGGCTGAAATAAATCAATTGAGTAGAAGGTTCTTATAGTTTCAATGAAAAGACATTCTTCAAGCACTTACTGCTTTGAAGAATGTCTTTTCTGGATTTTAGATTTGTGACCCCTAGTGCTTCAAGATATAAATGCGGTTAGCAAAGAAATGCAAATAAAAAAAGCAATCAATAGAATTCTACTTATTTGTAAACCGACTGAGTGTAACAAACGAATGGATTGTTAGTTCTAAAATGTCCTTACTATTTATGGTATGATACAAGCATATTCAAACTACTAAGGGGAGACTTGTATGGCTAATTTAGTTCAATCGGTTGATAGAGCTTTGGTAATTGTCTCAGCATTATCAGGTGAAAAAAATGGTTTAGCGATTGGGGAATTATCGAATCGTATTGGCTTGCCTAAAAGTACAACACATCGATTATTAAACACACTCATGCACCATGGCTTTGTATCCAGAGATACCACCAATGGTAATTATTGTATTGGAATGAAAGTGGTTGCAATTGCAAATGAAGTGTTGGAACAGATAGATATTCGGAAAGTTGCTAGAGGTCCGTTAGAGGATTTAGTAGGAGAGGTAAAGGAAACCGTTCATTTGTGTACTCATAATAATGGCAATGCAATCTATATTGATAAAGTAGAGAGTGATCAAACCATTCGTATGATCTCTAAAGTTGGTCGAAGTGTTATGATGCATTGTACAGGAATAGGGAAGATTCTATTAGCGGGCATGTCGAATGACCAAGTAGAAACGATCATTGAAAAAAAGGGGTTACCGAGGTTTACAGAAAATACAATAACGGATAAAGAAGTGTTGTTTCAACAATTAGATGAAATCCGTCAATGTGGTTATGCAATTGATGAAGTAGAGCATGAAGAAGGAATTGCTGGAATAGCAGCGCCTATTTATGATCATAATCAAGAAGTAATTGCTGCGATAAGTGTTGCAGGACCAGTTTATCGAATTCTTAATAATCAAGTTGAAGACTTTCTTAAGAGATGTTTACTAGAAACGGCAAATGAGATTTCAGCTAGATTGGGCTACAGAATTAACAATTATTAACTGTTAATAAAATATGTTGACTAAGTAAAACGTTTTCTACTATAATGAACTCACAAAGTGAAAAGGCGTTCCATAATACGGAACTAAGAGGTGAGAGTTTGATAAAATATCAACTCTCATACATTTTGTTTTATTAATGGAATAACATTCCGTAATGTGGAATTAAAATATGTGTAGGAGGACAATATGGATGTAATAACATTTGGTGAAACGATGGCGTTGTTCGCACCAGAAAATGGTGGGCTAATGAAATATGCTTCTTCCTATAATAGGAAGTTTGGCGGTGCTGAATCGAATGTTGCTATTGGTTTATCCCGTTTAGGACACAACGTTGGTTGGATTAGCAAGGTAGGAAATGATGAGCTAGGAAAAGGAATGGTTGCCTTTATAAGAGGTGAAGGTGTCGATGTGAGTCAAGTGAAGGTTGTGGAGGCACCGACAGGAATTTATTTTAAAGAAATACGAAACCACAGTGATGTCCGTGTTCAGTATTACCGCCATGGATCAGCTGCAAGTACGCTAACTAAAGCGGACATTCTAGATGAATATGTCAGCCAAGCGAAATACTTGCATATCACAGGCATTACACCAGCATTAAGTGACTCTTGTTATGAAACCGTTTTACATGCGATGAAAAAAGCAAAAGAAATTGGAGTTACGATTATCTTTGACCCTAATTTGCGTAAGAAATTATGGTCAGAAGAAAAGGCAAGAAAGGTATTATTAGAAATTGTCTCACAATCAGATATTATATTGCCTGGTGTTGCAGAAGGGGAATTTTTGTTTGGAGAAAGCGACATCTCGACTCTTGGAGATAAGTTCTTATCACATGGTGCAAAGCTAGTCATTATCAAAGATGGAGCCAATGGAGCACACTACTTTAATGAAGGAGAAGAAGGATTTGTTCCTGCTTTTAAAGTAGAGCAAGTGATTGATCCTGTTGGGGCAGGGGATGGTTTTGCAGCAGGTTTCATCTCAGGTCTTCTTGATCAACTATCAATAACTGACGCGTTGACAAGGGCTAATGCAGTTGGAGCGATGGTCACACAAGTAAGTGGAGATGTTGAAGGACTGCCTGATCAAAATGAGTTACTCGATTTCTTAAAACAAGACAATGAAGATGTGAAACGATAATAGAAAAGTAGGAGGAGAGTATATGACTCTATTAAAAAAAATAGAAGAAAATGGTCTAGTTGCGATTATTCGAGGTGCACAACCAGAAAATATTTTAGATATTGCACGGGCATTAAAAGAAGGTGGAATTAAAACACTTGAAATTACAGTGGAAACACCACGAGTTCTAACGTTAATTGAACAAGTCACAGCAGAATTTGGTGATGATCTAATTGTTGGGGCCGGTACGGTACTTGATCCTGAAACGGCAAGAGCAGCTATTATGGCTGGAGCAAAGTTCATTTTCTCACCAACAGTCGATCCAGAAACGATTAAGATGACGAAGCGCTATGGGGTGATCAGTATTCCGGGGGCATTAACTCCTACCGAAATTCTTACAGCTTATGAAAACGGTGCGGATGTCATAAAAGTATTTCCAGCAAACGCGTTCGGTCCGAAGTATTTAAAGGGTGTTCATGGACCATTACCACATATTCCATTAATGCCAACAGGTGGCGTTGACTTAACTAATTTAGAGGACTATATAAAAGCTGGTGGAATAGCAGTTGGACTTGGAAGTTCATTAGTTAACACGAAACAAGAAATCAATGAAGTGGCCTTGCAAGAATTAACAAATAAGTCGAAACAATTTGTAGAAGCTTTGAAGCAAGCTAGACAATAACAATACTAGGGGGAATTTATCATGAAAATGAAAGCGTTACTATTCTCGACTTTAGCGTCAGCACTTGTTTTAACAGGGTGTGGTGGTGGAAATGATGCCGCAACAGAAGAAGGAGGAAGTCAAGCTGGGGCAAAAACAATTAAAATTGCCAATTATTTTGCAGCCGATCATTCTCAAAATGTAGCATTAGAAGAAGTATTTAAACCAATGGTAGAAGAACAATCAGAAGGTCGCTTAAAGGTTGAAATCTATGAAAATAACCAACTAGGTGATGAAGCAGCATTTACGGATGGAGTTCGTAACGGAACAATTGAAATGGTGATCGCTGGTATGGGTCTACAAGCAAATAACGCAAAAATTGGTGTGACCGAATGGCCATACTTGCTAGAAGATTATGACCATGCAAACGAAATATTAAATGGTCCGATCGGAGAAGAAATTGCAGCTGAATTTGAAGAGTTTAATGTTAAACCATTAGGTTATACAGCAAACGGGTTCCGAGTTGTGTCAGCAGACGAAGAATTACGTACTCTTGAAGATTTTAAAGGATTCCGTTTACGTATGCCGAATGTGCCAATCTTCCTTGAAGTAGGAGAGGCCCTTGGTGCAAATGTTCAAGCGTTAGGAATGTCTGAAGTATTTACTGCACTAGAGCAAGGGGTTATCAATGGTCAAGAAAATCCTTATGCATCGTTAGTGAATTCTAGTTGGTATGAAGTACAAAGCCATGTACTTGAAACGAATCACATGTTCAGTCCAAACATTTATTTAATGAATATGAATTTCTGGGACAGTTTGGACCCTGAGTTGCAAGAAATTGTTGAACAAGCGTCTGAAGAAACAGCTCAGTATCAATGGGAATTAGCTGTTCAATCGGATGATGAAATGAAAGAGTATTTAACAGAGCAAGGACTTGAGATTATTGTACTATCTGAAGAAGAGCGTCAACAGTTTGTTGATGCAATGGATCCAGTTTATGAAAAGCTATTTGAGAAACATGACTGGGCGGAAGAATTAGTAAATCGTATTCGTGAACAGTAAAGGCAGGTCATCTGGTGGATAAAAGAAGTAGTTGCTTTTATCCACCAAATTTCCTTAAAGAGGGGATAGTATGCTAAAAGTTATTAAATACCTCAATGGAGCACTATATACGGTCATTTCCGTATTTTTATCAACAATGGTCATTTTAGTATTTTTAAACGTAGTTTTACGCTATGCGTTTGATTCAGGAATTACATGGTCAGAAGAGTTAGCACGTTATTTATTTGTATGGGTTGTGTTTTTAGGAGCGATTGTGGCCTTTAAGGATAAGAGTCATCTAGGTGTTGACCTGTTAATAGGTGCCTTACCACCTGTTGCTCAAAAAGTCTTGTATACAATTGTCAATGTTGTCATTATTATTGTTCTCGCTCTTGTGGTTGATGGTGGATATAAGATGATGGAACTAAACAGCAATAGTTATGCACCGGCTACAGGAATTCCGTTATGGTTGTTGTTTTTATCCGGAACCTTTGCTGCGGTTGTGATGATTCTGCAAAGTATTACACAAACGGTCCGATTTGTTTGCTTTAATCAGGATCCTCCGGCATGGGCAAATAGCAATAATGATTTAAAGGAGGAGGGTTCATAATGTTGTGGGTCTTTCTTGGAGTCTTGTTCTTGTTTCTGTTCTTAGGGGTACCGGTTGCATTCGCAATGTTAGTCAGTGCGGTTGCGATGCTTCTTGTGATGGGTGTCTTTGATACCCAGATTGTCGCTCAAAATTTAATAAATGGCGCCAATAACTTTCCATTAATGGCGATTCCATTCTTTATTCTCGCTGGTGAGATCATGAATGCAGGCGGAATTTCAAAACGAATTGTCAGTTTTGCTTCAACACTAGTCGGTCATATACGTGGTGGATTAGGGTATGTCACGATCTTTTCGGGAGTGCTCTTTGCCGGATTATCAGGTTCTGCCGTTGCTGATACCGCTGCCTTAGGTGCCATTTTAATTCCGATGATGGCTGCGCGTGGGTACAACGTAGGTCGCGCATCAGGGCTAGTTGCTTCATCAGGGATTATTGCTCCGATCATTCCACCAAGTATTCCGTTAATTATGTTTGGGGTTGTTGGTGGTGTTTCGATCACTCAATTATTTATGGGTGGGATTGTACCAGGGATATTGTTTGCAGTTGGATTGATCATTGTCTGGTATTTTGTCGCAAAGCGTGATAACGCAGAAACGATGCCTAAAGCGACAACGAAAGAGCGTGTCTCTGCTTTTGTACAAGCGATTTGGGCTTTGTTTATGCCAGTTATTATTATCGTCGGTTTGCGTGGAGGAATCTTTACGCCAACAGAAGCGGCTGTTGTAGCAGCGATGTATGCTTTATTAATTAGCTTTACAGTCTATCGTGGTGAGTTGAAAGTGAAAGACATTCCAATGCTTCTTGTGAATACAGCTAGGACGACGGGTGTTGTCATGTTATTGGCATCCGCTGCGATGGTGACAGCGTATGTGGTCACAATTGCACAAATTCCTGCAGAGCTAGGAGGTTTCCTAGGAGGAATTACACAAAATCCAACGCTTCTATTATTAATTTTAATGGTGTTCTTGCTTTTAGTTGGGGTTGTAATGGACATGACACCAGCCATTTTGATTTTTACACCAGTGTTGTTACCGGTTGTTATAGCCGCAGGTATTGATCCAGTTTACTTTGGAATTGTCATGGTTATTAACTTATGTATTGGTTTAATTACGCCACCAGTAGGTACGGTTTTATATGTTGCAGCTGGGATTAGTAAGATTAGTATTATAGAGATTACAAAAGGAATTTGGCCATTTTTACTTGTCCAGATCACTGTTTTGCTTCTTTTAATTCTCTTCCCGCAACTTGTCACAGTACCACTAGAATGGTTTACGAAATAACGGAGAGGAGATAGAAATTTATGAGTACAGATGTAATGGTTAGTCGTGAAGAGTTAGCGGAATTAGTTGTAAAAAAATTGGAAAAAGCAGGAATTAATACAGAGCACGCAGGGGTTGTTGCTGATGTATTGGTCCATGCAAATCTACGAGGGGTGAACTCGCACGGTGTTCTGCGTACGGAACACTATGTGAAAAGATTAAGTGAAGGTGGTTTAAATCCTTCGCCAAAGTTTAGCGTGAAAGATACAGGTCCTTGTACAGCTATTTTTGATGGAGATGATGGTCTTGGCCATGTTGTATCAAAAGAAGCGATGGATTATGCGATGAAACTTGCTGAGAAAAACGGAATTGGTATGGTAGCTGTAGTGAACAGCAGCCATTGTGGTGCTCTTTCTTATTTCGTTGAGCAGGCAGCAAAAAATAATATGATCGGAATGGCCTTAACGCATACAGATAAAGTCGTTGTCCCTTTTGGAGGATCAAAGCCATTCTTTGGTACGAATCCAATTGCTTACGGCTTCCCAACTAAAAATAAGAAACCAATTATTTTAGATATGGCTACTAGCAATGTTGCATTTGGAAAAGTTCTTCATGCACGTGAATCCGGTCAAGACATTCCAGATTCATGGGGCGTTGATGGAGAAGGCAAACCAACGACTGATCCACATTCTGTTGAAGCTCTCCTTCCATTCGCAGGTCCTAAAGGGTATGGATTAGCAATGGTAATCGATATTTTCTCAGGTCTATTAACAGGGTCTGCGTTTGGGCCTCATATTACTGAGATGTACGGAGAGTATGATAAAAAACGAAAGCTTGGTCATATGGTATGCGCGTATAACGTTTCTGCATTTACAGATAAAGCTAGTTTCTTAGAGAATATGGATCAAATGATCGATGAACTTCATCAAGCTCCAACAGCTCCAGGGTTTAATAGTGTCATGGTTCCAGGTGAGCCTGAACAGCTAAACGAAGAAGATCGCTTAGCAAATGGAATCCCACTAACGAAATCAGTATATGACTATTTAGCAAATGAATAGAATACAGTTCTCATTGTTTCAAAGAAAAGACATTCTTCTAGCATCTGGTGCCGGAAGAATGTCTTTTCGTATATACAAACCTGCGAAGTATTTGTAAAGGTGTAGATTGAAAAATAGAGGAATAATAGTCTCAATATCAGAGTAAGAAAGAGTAAGTACAATCTTTCTCTTGCAAACTCAAATCCCATCAAATAATATTGATGGGATTCTTCTTTATGGCTCTTTTATTTTGACTGATCTCTTATTTCTTTGCTATCAAAAGAGTTTACAAATTCTTTAAGCACTTCTTGGTATTCTCTCACAGAGTCTACATAAACCATTTCTTTCTCACCATGCCAGTCAAAGCCAACTGGTCCAAATTCAACAGCAGAACCTCCATACTTTGTGAAAAACTGACCATCGTTAGATCCGTGCTGACCATAAATATTTACTTGTTCGAGTTGAGTTTGTCTTTTTATAGACTCCACTAGTGCTTCCACATATGGGTTATCTTCTTTTGTCTTCACCGGGCCGTTGCAAATATGAATTTTCACTTTATCTTCCGTAATGCCTTGAATCTGTTTGAAGATCTCATCAGGTGATTGGTCTGGTAAATATCTAATATCAAGAGACATTTCACACTTCTCAGGTACTTTATTGTATACGGTTCCGCCTTTTAGCTTAGCGAGATTTATAGATGGTTTGTCATACATCGGTGGGGCAGTCTCTTGTGCAAAAGGAAGCAGAATAATGTCTTCATAGAGATTATAAGCTTTCTTGATTGCATTATGACCTTCCCAGGGCCGACTTCCATGAGCAGGTTTGCCATCGATCTCAAAGTCTAGCTGTAGGACTCCTTTAGATTGGATAGCAATACCAAAGTATGTCGGTTCACCACAAATAATAAAATCACCGACGTACCCTTTTTCCGTCAAATATTTTGTGCCAAAGACCCCACCTGTTTCCTCATCAGGTACGATCTGAAGCATTACTCGCGTTGCTATGTTGCTGTCTTTTAACTGTGCTATCGTCTCCATCATAGCCGCTACTCCTGCTTTCATATCCACCGAACCGCGACCATACATTTTTCCATCAACTACATAAGGTTGAAACTGTGTATCCTCAGCTTCGATAACATCGACATGACCATTCAAGACGATTGTGTTATCACCTTGGCCAATTTCACACACCAACATGTGAAATCCATTATTTTCAATTTTTTTCACTTGGAGTCCTCGGTCTTTTAACCACTTTTCACAATATGCAACAGCCTCGTTCGCTCCTGCTTTCGTAGAGCTGTCTATTTTAATTAGTTCTTCTAATAAGGGAATTGGATCCCCCATTTTATCCCTCCTACATGTCTAACAGTAATTTTATAGTCAAGCTTTTTTACCTTCAAGTTATCCTCTAACTTATACAATGAGACGGCCTAGAAAACCAGTCAGATAATAGTCGTTTTACTTAGTTTTTTAATTAAAGGGCATACTTTTCTTTTTGTTTATCTATCCGAACAACAATGTCATGGCGGGCTAATTCAAGATCTGAATCTTGAGTCAACCAATCATCCTTTACCTCATTGCCGGCCGTTAGCGCAATGATTGCAGCAGGAATATTCGCTCCTGCTATGTGGGAAAATGCATAGCCTCCACCAAAGCGTGGATTTATATCAATGACATAATAATCGGTACCATCGTAATACACATCAGTGTTCATGTAGCCTGCATGACCTAGGTTTTCTCCTATTCTCCGTGCAATTTCTAGCAATACAGGAGGGTTCTCAGTAATGCACCTATCAACATCTCCACCTCTCATATCCAATTGCTTTCGAATAAGGGAGGTGAGAAAGCGACCATCTAAATCGTTGAACATATCAACACTAAATTTTTCTCCTTCAATTACATCTTGGATAATGACATTGTCTTCTGGTTCTTTGTAAGTGGCATCATCTAAAGGAGATTCCTTGATTTCACGCACGGCAAGCTCATAAGCAAATTTCAAATCTTCGACATTGTAGGCAATTTCAACACCAATAGACGCAGATCCGTTACGAGGCTTCACAATTAACGGAAATGATACTTCGTTATTTTCTAATGCATTCACAGCATCTTCTATGTTGAGGTAAGAGAGCGGAGCTTTTACCTCGAACGACTTCAGTAGCTCTCGGTATTTTCCTTTGTCCCGTACCTTATCGACAATGTTTGGCTCAGGCGTAAAAACGGATACACCTATTTTTTCAAGTTCTTCTTTGTGAGCAGATAGTTTAGGCACTTCCCAATCATTTAACGGAACAAGACATTTCACTTTATGTTTCTTACAGATCTCAACTATTGCTTCCATGTACCGCGAGTCTGTTTGGTGTGGAATCACATAGTTTTCATCTCCTGCTTGAAGCGATGGTGCGTTATGCTCTGGATCGGCAACAATCACTTTTCCATTTATTCCAGCGTTTTTTAAAGCATCGTGAAAAAAACCTACGAAGTCTATACGTCTAGCACCTGATGTTAGTAAAATATTCAAAGTTAATCCTCTCCTCGCTCTATTAATTTGTCTCCTAAGCAAGACACTTCTCTTTATACCCAACATCAAAAACCTTAATCTAGATTTTTTTAAATAATTAATTCATGTATCGTACTAAAAAATAATATGTTTACCTTTATGATTAACTGGGAAATTGTTTAGTGAACAAAATGTTAAGGAGGCAAAAAATTATGAATAAAACAATTATCGGTGGAGTATTCAGAAAACAGGAAGAAGCAATTCGTGCAATTGAAGGTCTTCATACTATCGGCTATACAAAGGAAGACATCTCGGTTTTCGCAAAAGATAGTGATGATGTAGAAAGTATTCAGAATGAAACAAGAACTGAAGTCACAGAAAAAAATAGTGGACGAGCTAAAAATGCTGGAAAAGGTTTCGGTATTGGTGCTGGATCGGGTGGCGTTCTCGGTGGTATTGCAGGAATCATTGCTTCGGTCGGGTTATTAGCTGTTCCTGGAGTTGGTGTTCTTGCAGCGGCTGGACCGCTAGCAACTGCATTGACCGGTGCAGCTATTGGTGCAGGAGGTGGTGGACTCGTTGGAGCTCTTACAGGTGCAGGAATTCCAGAAGGACACGCAAAAGAGTATGAAGACCATCTAAACAAAGGTCATATTGTTGTCCTAGTGGAAGCTGATGAAGATCGTGAAGATAAATTATATGGTCATTTCTATACCAATAATTCATTAAATACCCATACGTATCCTGAACGTGTACGAGTAAATAATAGGTAAAATACAGTTGAGGTTCCTGCTCTCTTGCGTTAATGCGCTGAGGCAGGAATTTTTTTGATTTTTTTCATGCTGGAGTAGTTGAAATGGGAATAAAGTAGTGGGGACGATTGTATAATGACAAAAGAAGGAGGTGAAAAGTTTGGGAGTTAAATTTATAAAGATTTCTGTTGTTTACTTCGTTCTTGGTGTTTTGCTTGGTTATTATATGTCAGTTGCTCATGCTTATAATCTTACAGGGGTTCATGCACATCTTAACTTGCTAGGATGGACTTCGTTGACATTGGCAGGTATTATTTACACGTTATTTCCAAAAGCGGAGTCTAGTATTCTAGGAAAGATTCATTTTTGGCTTCATAACATCGGTCTTCCGCTGATGATGATTGGTCTATTCTTCTTGCTTCAAGGTAATAACTCTCTTGAATTCTTAATTCCAATTGGTGCTACGCTCCTTATAATAGCTGTTATTCTTTTTGCAATTAATGTTATGAAAAATGTAAAGAGAGAAGATATTCAAGGTAGATTTGAGAAATGAAGTTTGTAACCTAGGTGTAAGTCTTTTATGACTTACGCCTTATAGGTACGAACACACACGGATCATTTTTTTCAATCGCTTGAAAGCGTGATGGATGGTAGGCAATCTTGAATGTTCGTATACAATAACGAACTTATTTTCTTTGTTTAATTGATAAATAAATCTTAAGGAATCCAGGGATGTTGTACTTAAAAGTAATTGAATTTAATACATTTTAACGAACTCACATCAAAGGGGATGCATACATGACGAGAGCTAAGAAAATATTCGTTGGGAATTACAAGGGTGGGGTGGGGAAGACAACTAGTATTTATCAAATCGCACTACACATGGTGGAGTTAAATTACCGAGTACTTCTTATTGATCTAGATCCGCAATGCTCTTTAAGTGAAATCTGTTTAGCGCGAAAAGGATTGGGACTAGAACAGTTAGAAGAAAATGAAAGTTTGAATTATGTGTATGATATGTGGCAGCAATTCAAGCAATTTAAACGCTTGCCTTTTTTGATTGATAAATCTCCTTTAGTAAAAGTAACAGAAGAAAAAATCCACTTCATTCCTTCAAATACATTTTATTTAAATGGTGGACTGGATGAATTAGCTCTAAAATTAAAAGAAGACTTCGAAGATCTCCTTCCGTTGCAACAATTTTTTATGAATAGTGGAATTGAAGAAGAATATGATTATATTCTGTTTGATTGTCCCCCAAGTAACAACATCATCACTCAAGGAGCTTTTTTGCTGTCTAACTATTACATTATTCCTTCTATAATACAAACTCTAAGTATAAGAGGCGTCGTTCATTATATTAAAACAGTTGAAAGAATTTATAATCGAACCTGTCTCGAGAGTGAGCATGCACTATTAGCACAAGCATTCTTTGGCAAGAAACCAAAGCTATTAGGAATCTTTGAAACACTGAAAAAAGGAACCATTAAGAATGACCAAATCTTAATTGATTTAATTTCTGATTTACAGAAATCCTCTTTTACAACACTCTTATCTACTCCATTAGAGAAAAAATTCACTTTTAAGACGATTATTAATAATTATGAAGATATTGCTAGGTCAACAGCAGCTGGTAATAAGTGTGACGAATATGCTGACCTAACAGATGAAATGATAAATTGTATTGAAAAGCATAAGGAGTTATGTCATGAATGATCAAATTGTTGATTACTTAATTCACTTAAAAAGCATCTATCTCGCTATTGATGAAAAGGTTTTACGAAACGATATCACTCAATTAGATAAATTAATAAAAACGTTACAGGAAACATCGGGAGGAAAATCAACTACTCCTCCACAACAAAAAAAGAAAGTATTTAGTGAATCTTTGAAAATATTATTGGAAAAAAATTATGATAGGTTAAAAGGTACAAAATTAGATTATTACCAACTAACAAACCAAGATGAAGTAGAATGCTTTATAGAAACACACGCGAAAACGAAGATACTAAAGGACGCAACTGCATTAGACCTTAAGCTTCTATATAGTTTGTTAACAGAAGACCCAAATGAGATCAAAGGAACGAAAAGCGATGTGTTTGAAGCGATAAAACGAAACATACGCGCTAGAAAAAGAGGGGAGGCTTTTAAGAATACGATCGTATGATACTATCTGTTACGGCCTTTACTAAAGAGCTATTCCAATAACAATGGAATATGTTTTTCTTAGTGTTTCATCATGGTGGCTAAGATTCCTAAGCAAAAAGACCTGTTCATAACAACAGGTCTTTTCGTGTGAAATATTAAAGCTTAAACGAACTCTTCAATGAAACAATTAAATTAAACACAAGGTTATCTTTTGTTGTATGTTTTGGATCGACATTGAAGTATCCGTGTCGGAAGAATTGAAACTTCTCTTGCGCGCTAACCTCTTTCATGTTTGGCTCTACAAAGCCTTTTAATACTTGAAGCGAGTTAGGGTTTACTTGATCTAGGAATGTTTTTTCTACTTCCGTTTCTTCTTCTAATTCTTCTGGGTCTTCGTTTAAAATGAGCGGCTCATACAAACGGAACTCAGCTGGTAGCGCTTGTGTTGCTTCCACAAAGTGTAATGTTCCTTTTACTTTACGACCAGTAAAGCCTGATCCACTTTTTGTTTCTGGATCGTACGTACAATGGATTTCAACCACGTTTCCATCTTCGTCTTTAATGACGTCCTCACACTTAATGAAGTAAGCATGTTTTAGACGTACTTCGTTACCAGGGAAAAGACGGAAGTATTTCTTTGGTGGGTTTTCCATGAAATCTTCTTGCTCAATATAAATTTCTCTTGAAAATGGAATTTGTCTTGTACCCATTTCAGGGTTTTCTGGGTTGATTTCAGCCTCAAGCATTTCCACTTGTCCCTCTGGATAGTTGGTAATCACTACTTTTAACGGACGAACAATTCCCATTGTACGAGGAGCTTTCATTTTTAAATCTTCTCGTACAAAGTAGTCCAACATTTGCGAATCAACAACGCCTGACCCTTTAGATACTCCTGTTTCTCGTACAAATGCAAGAATGGCCTCTGGTGTATAACCTCTTCTGCGTAGACCTGAAATGGTTGGCATACGTGGGTCATCCCAACCATCGACAATCTCTTCATCAACTAGTTGTTTTAACTTACGTTTACTCATTACTGCATTTGTAATGTTTAAACGACCGAACTCGATTTGTTGTGGCGTACTCGTCATTTCACATTCTTCTACAATCCAGTTGTATAGTGGACGTTGGTCTTCAAACTCGGTAGTACAGATGGAATGTGTAACATCCTCTATCGCATCCTCTAAAGGATGAGCAAAGGCATACATTGGGTAAATACACCATTGATCCCCCGTATTATGATGTGTTGCATGAGAGATACGATAAATAACAGGGTCACGTAAGTTAATGTTAGGAGAACTCATATCAATTTTTGCTCGTAATACTTTTTCGCCGTTTCCAAACTCACCTTTACGCATACGCTCGAATAAGTCTAAGTTTTCCTCGATAGAACGATTACGATAGGGGCTATCTTTTCCTGGGTCTGTTAATGTGCCACGGTATGCACGAATTTCATCTGGTGAAAGATCATCCACATATGCTTTTCCTTTATTAATTAGAAGTACGGCTCTCTCGTACATTTCTTTAAAATAATCAGATGCGAAAAATAACCCATCCCAGTCATAGCCAAGCCACTCTACATCCTCTTTAATTGCATGAACATACTCTGAGTCTTCCTTCAAAGGATTGGTGTCATCAAATCGTAGGTTCGTTTTCCCATTAAATTCATCTGCTAAATCAAAGTTAATGACAATTGATTTAGCATGTCCAATATGTAGGTAACCATTTGGTTCTGGTGGGAAACGAGTAATCACATGGTTTCGCTTGCCGGACTCTAAATCTTCTTTTATGATATTTCGAATAAAGTTCGAAGAGTTATGTTCCACGTTTTTTCACCCTTTTTTGTTATGTATTGTGCATTATATACTTTTCCATAATACACTATTTAATAGTACATAGTGTATCATAAGTCATTGTGTGAGCAAATGGTCGTTTATATTAACAATGACCTGGGGGGACTAGTTGATCGAAGGGAATTACTTACTCATCTACCTACTCACAATATGCTCCGTATTCTCACTTAGTACACAAGGTGGATCCAATTGGAACAAACAACGGATCAAAGTCGCCTGTAAATCGCGAAGTATAGTACATGTTTAGATAATCAATTTTCACTTATTCAAGGAGGAATTATGAAGTTTCTAATTATTCTCGCCGCTATCGTTTGTGTAGTTGCTCTTGTTGTTACATTGATACTTACAAAAGCTGATGACACAAATTATAGCAGTAATAAAAGTATCAATAATCAATTATTTATGTATCTCGCACTAATTCCGATAATTGCTATGATTATAGTAATTAGTTGGGTGTTTGTATTTTAAAGGCTACTTGGGAATAATCCTTTACTACACAGCACTCACACTGTTTGTAATCATTGTCCCTGTTTCAATGATTACATTTCGTTTTTCTTTATATTCGTTTGAAAAGATATAAAATGCCGAACATTGGCGGAGGGACTTCAGCTGGTATGGGGCTAGCCTCGATGCAAGCAGCGATCTCGAGTCAGTGCTTAAGGAGAAATCAGGAACGGCTTCAGGTATTTATCACATTTCGCTACATGGGCGGCATGATGGCATCGGCGATGGTCAGCTTGTTAGCTGGCACGTTCCACCTTTTATATACTACTGCTTGTTTTCTCGATTTGGGACTCGTTGTTTCTGTTGGGTTTACAGTGCGAAGCCGTGTGGGGAAAGAAACTAATGAACTGAAAGGTGAATGATAGAAGTGAGTGATGAATTTATTTCTGAAAACATTAAAGCCGCACTAAAGAATGATCCACCGGGTGAATGGATGACAGAGCTTCCGGGTGAATGTATTCGTCTGAGCTCCGGCTATCCAACACCAGCTCTTGTACCTGCTATGCAGTTAAAGGAAGCGGTCATCGGCCTACTTGAAGAGGAGCAGGATTTGCCTCTTCATTACCTTGGAAGTCCGAGAGCTTTGAAACTTAAGGAGCAGATTCAAAAAAGATTGGGAGAGCGCGGTATTCGAGTTTTGGAAGAAGAACTTTTGGTTACTTCAGGTGCTTGTCAGGCAATCGATCTGATTGCCCGTATTCTCATCGATGAAGAAACGGTCGTGGCTATAGAAACCCCGACGTATATGGAGGCTTTAGAAATATTTCAAAACTATACGGAACGTTTTATCAGTATTCCAATAGATGAGCATGGACTTCAAACAAATCTATTTGAGGAAGTGCTAGCAGAAAGGAAAAGAAAAGGGCTCGCTATACCACGTTTTCTATATACGATCCCAACTTTTCAAAATCCTACAGGAACGACGATGACAGAGGAGCGTCGGCAGCATGTAGTAGAGCTTGCCACCAAATATAATTTCCTTATTGTGGAGGATGATGCATACGGAGAATTATCCTTCAATAAACGTCCCATACCACTAAAAGCCATGGATAAAGAAGGTCGTGTTCTGCATGTTGGTTCATTATCAAAGGTAGTAGCACCGGGGCTGCGAATTGGATGGGTAACAGGAGCAACTGAATTTATTCATGCTTTAGATTGGTTTAAAAAAGACTTAGGCCATCCTTTCGCCGAAGCAACAATGGCTTCATTCCTAGAATATACGGATTTTGAGAAACGGCTCAAGATTTTACAAGACACGTACCAGGGAAAATGTTCGGTGTTACTCTCCGCACTAGAACAATACTTACCAGAATCGGTTTCCTGGTATGTGCCAGAAGGTGGTTATTTTGTGTGGGTCAGAATTAAAGGTGTTGATACGTCGCAATTATTAACGCAGGCTCTATCTGAGGGTGTTTCCTACGTTCCTGGTAAATACTTTTTCTTGGATCAAAAAGAAGGAACTGAGTTTCTCCGCCTTTCGTTTAGTTATGCTGATGAAAAAGAAATAGTGGAAGGAATTCAGAAACTAGGTAAAGTGGTGACAAAGTGGATGGAGTTGAGGCCCTGAATACCAATGTTATGTTTTAATCTTTACAGTAAATGAGTTATGAGATGCTATTTATCATAGACTTTAGATTGGGTGTTGTAATGTCATGCTGATTCATACTGAAGAATATGGTTACGATATGATGATAAAAACAATCGACTATTTAAGAGGTATAACAGGTAGGTTACTCGTTGTCAATGCAACACGTGAACCAATACAGAAGATCGATATATTAATGTAGGGCATCGTCCATTAACAGCCTCAAGTTTAAATATCACGGTTACATTCCAAGTGCTTGCAGCTGCATTGCCGGAAATCAATGGTCACGATCCAAATCGCCCAATGAACAACGACCTTACACAAATTGTTAATACAAGAGTGTAGCGCGGTGGTTAAAATATAAAGTCCCCTAAGTGACATATATAAGCAACGAAGAAGAACATCTCTTTATTCAAAGAGATGTTTTATTATATTTGAAAGTGATAGAGCTAATTCATCTCTTTAGTATGAACTGCTTTATAGATATCCAATAAGCTGTAGAGCAGTTTGGTATCCTCAATAATAAGAATTTAAACATAAATCGAAAGATTACATCGTATTAAATGCACTTTATATCTAATACGATAAAATTGGGCAAGAGATCTAATGTCTATTAGAGTTAATAATGATAACGGTTCCAATATTGTCTCGATTCTTTTAAAAAATACTCTTTTTTTACCCAGAACTTACCTGTATTCGTCATTACTATACCACTATATCCCTAGTGTACTTGTTCATATGCGTGTGATAATATTTCTGTAACACAAATCATTTTAGGAAAAATGGGTGTTTTATGAAATTTCAAAAGAAAATTCTCATGGCTTTTTTGTTGTTTATTTTATTGCCAATTTTTATATTAGGATTTGTTTCGTTTCATGTAACCTCTTCAACATTAAAAAACAAGGTAGGGGATGAGACTCTACAAACCTTAAATGCAATTGACCTTAATTTAAGTATGGTTATTTCTGAAGTGAATACTCTATCAAATTACATTACCTCTTCTAGAGAAGTTCAAGATTTTATTAAACATAATGATGAGCAGTCATTGCTGGATTTTTATAATCACGGCCAAGCGATTGCAGGACTCCTGTATGGTCACTCTAAGCTTGATGATCTCGTTCTTTATTCTGCTACGGGGCAAGTTTATAGTTTTAGAAGAACAGTAACACCATCATTTGGACAATTTCAAGAATCAGAGTTTTACAATGGTATGGTAGAAGCAGAAGGGCGGCCTGTGTGGCTATCGACGGTTGAAAGTGATAAATTTGTTAAAAGTGAGAACCCACTATTTTCACAAGGACGTGTTATTAAGGATATTAACACCCTTCGTGATATCGGATATTTGATTCTTGATGTGAAGCTAGATCGTTTTGATGAAGTGTTTAAGGGTCTTCAGCAACAAGATTCGCAGGAAATGATCATCAATCATAAAGGAGAGATTGTTTATAGTATCAACCATCAATTGATTGGTGAAACGATCGAGCTTCCAACCGCAATGACGTTGAGTCATTCAGGAACGTTCATTGATGATTGGGATAAAGAAAAAAGTTTACTATCATTCATTCCCGTCACATTTAATGAGTACGAAACTTCTAATTTTTTTCTTATATCTATTAAGCCATGGAGCTTCATTACGAATGAGACAAAAGTTATTCGTCAAGTAACCATTTTTTTGGTTCTTCTTGTGACAGTGTTTGCTGTGTGCTTTAAACAATTATTCCTAAATAAAATTATCCATTTCATTACAGAATTTCAAATAAATATGAAGCAAGTAGAAAAAGGACAATTAACCACAAGGATGAAAGCGTTATCGGTGTTAGAATTAAATCATTTAGCAAAAGGATTTAATCGCATGGTTGAGGAAATATCAACGTTATTAAGTCGGATTAAAAATGAACAGGAACGAAAAAGAAAAGCAGAGTTTAAAGTGTTGCAAAATCAGATCAATCCACATTTTTTATATAACACGCTTGAGTCAATCAATTCTATGGCGGTGTTACATGGAAGCAGAGACATTAGTAAGATGACAATTAACCTCGGCAAGCTCCTGCGAATTAGTATTAATACTGCTGACAAAGTGATGGTCAGTGATGAAGTGCGCCATGTCATTAGTTATATGGAAATTCAAAAGGTGCGCTATAATGAACGGTTTACGTTTGAAATTGAGATTGATAAACAATTAGAACACTATTTTATATTGAAACTGATTCTCCAGCCGTTAGTAGAGAATATCTTAATTCATGCATTTGACCGAAACAAAGAAGATGGCTTTATTAAGATTCGTGGCGGTGTCACTAATAGAGAAGGTTTCTTCTTTATTGAAGATAATGGAGTGGGGATCTCAAATGACGTCCTTGCTACTTTTAATGAATTCAATCGAGGTAGTGAAACATCCAGTCAGAAAATCGGTTGCGGAGTGATGAATGTTCAAGAACGCCTAAAACTATATTATGGTGAACGTTACGGTATGATGATCTGTTCTGCGGAGAACATGCAAACAACGATTAAACTTACATTTCCGCTAAGTGAGGGTGAACAAGATGACATATAAAGTGGTACTAGTTGACGATGAATCGCTCATTCTTAAAAGTTTAAAGAAAATTATTAACTGGCAAGCTTTTGACTGTGAGGTAGCAGGAACGGCTAATGATGGACGGGGGGCAGTTTCTCTTATTAAGGAGATTCAACCAGAGATTGTCATAACCGATATTTGTATGCCAGAAATGAATGGACTTGATTTACTAAAAGAGGTCCAAACGTTTCAAGCAAGACCGGAAGTGATTTTGTTAAGTGGCTACAATGAATTTGAGTATGCAAAAGAAGGATTGCAAAATAATGCATTTGATTACATTTTAAAGCCGATTGACCATGACGAATTAGAAGAGTGTATACGTAGAGTAATTGTTAAATATAAAGATGAGAAGAAAAAAGAATACGAATATCGGAAACATCTCATCCACGAAGCACTCACACTAGGAGACAATAAACTCAGTCATGTAAAAGATGATCGTACGTATATCATTACCTCGTTAGAGTTAAATAAACCATCAGTAAATGATGAACAACAGTTGCGGGAGTGGTCAAGTAAAGAAAGAGACGACTTGCTCTCAGAAATTTTTTTCTATAAGTTTGAGAGGACGCGCTATGTAATTGTTTATGCTCATTTAAAAGCAAATGTAGAATTTGTTACTCAGGTTAAATCAGAAATGCAGGAGTTAGGTGAGAGGATAAATGCTCTTGTGAAAATAGCAGTTGGAAAAGAGGTTATGGGGATTAGTAACCTTTCTCTTTCTTATCAGCAAACATCTAAATTACTAGAATCTGCTTCGTTTTTAAAAATGAACATAATTTCAGAAGACGATATAAGAAATGAATATCATTCCCAATACTCTCCTGATGCTGCGATTAAAAAAGCTCAATCATATCTAAAGGAAAATTTCACAAAAGAGATTGGGATTGAATCCGTTTCTGAAGAAGTCGATTTAAGTGTAAGTTATTTTAGTGTCTTATTTAAGCAAAAAACAGGAGTGACGTTTCTAGAATATGTAACAAACCTTCGGATTGAACATGCCTGTATTCTTTTAAAAACAACCGATTTAAAAACCTATGAAATTGCTAATATGGTCGGCTACAACGATCAACGATACTTTAGTCAAGTGTTCAAAAAGCGTCTGCAAGTCACGCCAAGTCAATATCGAAAAAGTGATTAAGTCTTTTTGTTAAGGGGATGCTCAAAATGAAAAAAAACATTTTTAGTTGTACAATTGTGATTACATGTTTATTTTTGAGCGCTTGTTCTATGGGGGAAAATGTCCAAACTGAAGAAGAGAAAAGACAAATTGAGTTTTTTCAGCCGAAAACGAATGCGATTGAATTTTTTGACTATATAATTGAAGAATTTGAATCAGAGTATCCTGATATAGAAGTTAATCAAGTTAATGTTCCAGGTGGCATGGAAGTGTTAAAGACACGGATTGCTCATGGTGATGTGCCTGATATTTTTATTACTTATCCAATTGAACAAGATTATGTCATACGTGCAAACAAAGGGTATCTTTTAGATATAACTCATGAGGAATTTATGGGGAATATAGATGCTACAATTCAAAATCGTTATTTAATCGATGGAAAGATGTATGGAGTCGCGTTATCACAAAATGCTGTTGGAGTTATATACAATAAAGATATATTTGAAGAATTAGAGCTTGATGTTCCAAAAACATGGGATCAATTTATAGAAACATTAAAGAAAATAGAAGTAGAAGGAAAACAGCCAGTTTTAATGGCTAATAAGGACTTAGAAAGGATTAGCGTATTTAATCTGTCATTAATTGCAAATGAGTTTGACAGTAGTTATTGGGAGACACTAAACAACAATCATATAGACTTGAAAGAAGATCAAAGATGGATCGAACTCTCTAACAAAATGCTAGAATTTTTAGATTTCGCACAAGAGGATTCATTTAGTACAGAGGGAATTGATGTAAATAAAGCATTCGTCAATGGAGAAGGAGTAATGAGTGTAATTGGAGTATGGGAGATTCCAAATCTTGAGAAGATAGATGTTAATTTCAACTATGGGATCTTCCCATTTCCTGCAACAAATGATCCAGAAAGAAATAAGGTACTCGGAGGAGTAGACGGAGGATTTGCCATTTCAGCTGACACTAAATATCCAGAAGAAGCAAAAAAATTCTTGGAATTTCTTGTTAAAAAGGAAAATGCGCAAAAATTCTCAGATTATGAGGGGAATATAAGTGCGGTACAAGGTGTCAACATGAACAATGCTGAAGTAAGTTTGTTAGCTGAGTATATGATTCAAGGAAAATCTGTGAATTGGCCAAATCACTATTGGATTGGTGGGACGGCGGCGGAACAGGATTTTAGAAAACATTCACAGCGTTTCTTTTTCGATCGCGATATCGAAGCATATCTTGAGAGGTTAGAGTTAATGTTTGAAAATTATAGGCAGCAGCAATGATATAGAAAAGTTTGTACTCGACAATTTCAAAGGGTTTACTGAATGCAATTCCCCATTTAACAGATGGGGAATTTTTCTTTTGACTAAAAAGAGTTTGTTGAAGGGTGAGTGGGAGTCACTTGTGTGTTCGCAGAAAGCATAGAAAAGGTTGAGAAGCAAAAACACCGTTTATGCCATGGGTGGTTTCATTAGTTGGATAGATCTTATTGTAAAAGGATTTTATATAAAAGCTATATAGTAAGAATTTGAACAAAAATCAAAGATATGCCTCGTTTTGAAAGCGCTTTAATGAATATACAATGAATTTATAAGAAGTTGAAACAATAAAGGAGGCGAAGCCGAAACAAGTCTATCATTAGTAACTGTTTTATAAGAAATGTAAACGCACACATTGAAAAATAGGGGGAAATAAGATGAAACGTTTTGGTTTAGGCTTCCTTTCATTAGTAATGGCAGTAGGAATTGCCGCTGGATGTTCTTCTAGTGACGATGTTACGAACAATGAGGAGGGCAATAGTAATCATCAAACAGATAGTGGAGAAGAAGTTACTTTAACATTATGGCATCCAGAAGGGGATATGTCAGAAACTTATAAACAAGTGATTGAACAATTCAACGAAGAGTATGAAGGAGAAATTGAGGCTGAAATTACATTTATTCCAAGAGGTAATAAGTATGCCTACGAAGATAAGATTTCAGCAGGTGCGACAAGTAATACATTGCCTGACCTAGTAGCGTTAGATGGACCGAATGTTGCTAACTATGCAGATGCTGGAATCATCCAACCAATCGATGGCCTTGTTGAAAATCAGGAAGATTTTGTAGAATCGATTATTACACAAGGTACATTTGATGGAAACCTATATACGGTTGGACCAACAGAATCGACAGTGGCATTGTTTTATAATGTGAAAATGCTAGAAGAAGCAGGAATTACACCGCCTTCTACATTGGAAGAAGCATGGACATGGGATGAATTCTATGAAGCAGCAAAGACATTAACGGATAAAGAGAATGGTATCTATGGAGTAAACTGGACACTAGACTATGGTGAATGGATTATCTATTTCACAGGGCCTACAGTCTGGAGTAATGATGGAAGCTTTATTGCTGAAGATGGTTCAACAGCTGAAGGTTATGTAAATGGACCAAAAACAGTGGAAGCATTAGAGTACCTTCAAAAGTTTACCACTGAGGGGTTAGTGAACTTACAACCTACACCTACTGAATTCGAAGATGGAAACGCTGCAATGATGTTAATGGGTTCATGGCAGTGGAATAAATTACAGGACTATCCTGATACGGACTGGGGAATCACCTATTATCCACGAAGCAATGAAGGGGAACAAGTATCTCCATCAGGGGACTGGAACTGGGGAATATCAACAGATACGAAGCATAAAGAAGAAGCTGCTATCCTTTTAAATTATGTATTGAACAATGAAAATATTGTCAAGTTGGCTGAAGCAGGAAATAAGCCGGCAGCGCGTATGTCTTCATTTGAAGAAATGTCAGAATGGAATGAAGCCCCTCTGAACATTTTAAAAGATCAAGTACTAAATACGGCACATCCAAGACCGTCCACCACTTCATACCCTGTATTGTCAACGAGATATGGGCAGGCTGTTCAGAATATTTTCCTTGGTGGTGACGTTCAGGAAGAATTAGATAAAGTAGCAAACGAAGTAGATACAGATATTTCGCGTCAATAGGAATAAATTCATAGAGGCAATCGGTTGAGATTGCCTCTTTTCATACAAAAAAAGGTGGTGGGTAACATGTTGACTTCCAAGGTGGAAGGTAAAGCAGTTCCTTTATTAAGAAAAGGGCAAAGTACAACGACATACAAACGGCAACAAAAAATACTAGGAGTTTTGTTTTCTCTTCCGGCCCTAGCCCTTATGTTTACTTTCTTGGTATTACCAGTTATTTTAGCATTCATTTATAGTCTGATGAACTACAATATGTTAAACCCGGGCGCTAAGACGTTTACTGGTTTGGATAATTATATCAGACTGTTTCAAGATCCAATCTTTTTTACAGCTTTAAAAAACACATTATATTTTACGGCTCTTGTTGTGCCACTTCAATGTGCAGTGGCACTAGTATTAGCCATACTTGTCAATAAAAAGGTTAAGGTTGCTTCTCTTGGGCGTGTGTTTTTCTTCAGCCCTGTAGTAACTTCGATGGTTGTTGTAGCTATTCTGTGGACGTTCTTATATAACGTAAATAATGGACTGATAAACAGTGCGTTAAATATATTTGGAATACCTAATCAACCGTTTTTGTTAAGTCCCGATCAAGCTATGAACTCTATTATCTTTATGTCAGTTTGGCAGGCTGCTGGGTTTCAAATGATGATTTTCTTAGCAGGGTTAAAAGATGTACCTGATACTTTGTATGAAGCAGCTGATATTGATGGGGCAAATGCGTGGCAAAAGTTTCGAAACGTCACACTTCCATCCATTCAACATGTTACTGGCTTCGTCCTTATTATTACGACCATTCAAGCATTTCGACTATTTATTCAACCATACGTAATGACTAACGGCGGACCAAGTGATTCAACGAAAACACTTGTCTTCATGCTTTACGAAAATGGCTTTCAATTTAGAGATGTTGGGTATTCCTCAGCGATAGCCGTAGTGTTTTTCCTTGTAGTTATTATAACGTCCTTAATTCTTAAGAAGGTATTAAAACAATAAAGGGGTTGATTTACGATGACACAGCGTACGAAAAAAAAATTAAGGAAAATAGGTATCACTCTTACCATACTCGTGCTTGGATTCTTGTTCATTGCCCCACTTTTATGGATGATTGTAGCGTCAATAAAACCTGAAACGATGATTTTTAAAGATATGGGATTTGAAGCGTTTATTCCTAAAGAAGTAACGTTTGCCCATTACTCAAAAATTCTTTTCTCCGAAAATATTAATTTCTTTCATTATATGAAAAATAGTATTTTTACAGTAGGAATGATCGTTATTCTTGGAACAGTTGTGAATTCTATTTGCGCATATGCACTTGCAAAATTGAAATTTCCTGGTAGTGACCTCATTTTAATTGTCATCATTGCTTTATATGTTGTTCCATTTGAAAGTGTATTAATTCCGCTATATATTGTCGTTAATAATTTTGGATGGATCAATGAATACCCGGCACTTATTGTCCCGTTTATTGCCTCAGCTTTTAATATTTTCTTATTCAGACAATTCTTCATGGGATTTCCAAAAGAATTGGAGGAGGCTGCTCAAATCGACGGAGCGACACCTTTACAAACATTTATTCGAATTGTTGTTCCAAATTCCAAACCAGTGTTTGCGACAGCTGCCATTCTAACGTTTGTAACCCACTGGAGTGATTTTATGTGGCCACTAATTGTTGCTACAGATCAATCGATTCAAACCGTTCAAATTGGAATCCAGTATCTCTTTACAGATAACAATATTCAATATGGTCAAATCATGGCTGCGTTGACTTTAACGACAATTCCTGTCATCTTAATTTTCTTATTCTTCCAACGTTATTATGTACAGGGAATCACCTCGAGTGGTGTAAAAGGATAAAAAAGATGGATTTGGAATTAAGCACTTACTAGAAGAAATAGAAATAAAATAACTGAGTTGAGGTGTTAGTTATGTATGATGAACAATTTCGTCAACAATTTCATTTTAGTCCAAAAGAAAAATGGATGAATGACCCGAACGGTTTGGTGTATTACAAAGGGGAATATCACTTATTCTATCAGTATCATCCAAACAGCAGTGTGTGGGGACCTATGCATTGGGGACACGCTGTAAGTGAAGATTTAATGCAATGGGAGGAATTGCCGATTGCCCTTTACCCAGATGAATTAGGCCAAATCTTTTCAGGAAGTGCTGTTATCGATAAGGAAAACACTAGTGGGTTAAAGTCGTCTGACGAGGAAGATGTTATCGTAGCAATCTTTACACATCATGGTGAAGATAACGAAAAGCAAAGTATTGCCTATTCAAATGATAGAGGAAGAACTTGGACGAAATATCACGGGAATCCTGTTATTGAGAATCCAGGAATGAAAGATTTTCGTGATCCAAAAGTATTTTGGCATGAGCAAACTCAGAAGTGGATCATGTCTTTAGCATGCGGAGATCAGATACAATTTTATGGATCCCGTAATCTTATTGATTGGACGTTTCTATCAACTTTTGGTAGTGAATACGGGGCACATGGTGGTGTGTGGGAATGTCCAGACTTGATTCAACTTGAGGTTGAAGGAGAGAAAGAGAAAAAATGGGTATTAATTGTAAGTATTAACCCAGGTGGGCCAAATGGAGGATCTGTCGTGCAGTATTTCATTGGTGACTTTGATGGAGAAGTATTTACGTGCGATGATGAAAAAGAAACCATAAAGTGGGCGGATTTTGGACGTGACTTTTATGCCGCAGTCACATGGAGCAATGTGCATGAACCTGTCTGGATTGGCTGGATGAGCAATTGGCAATACGCCAACCAAGTTCCAACAGATCCTTTTAGAAGTGTGATGTCTATTCCTAGAAAGTTAAAAATACGTAGGGACAATAATGAATGGAAGCTAGTTCAGACACCTATTGATCTTTCTTTATTTTATAAAGATACAATCCTACTAAACGAGGATGTAACTCTACTACCTTTAGAGCCTAAGCAAATCGAATTAAAAGAACTTCAAGTAATGGTTGATGCAAAAGTTAGGGAGAATCAATCTTCTTCTTTCACATTAACGCTTAAAGGGGAAAAAGAGCAGCTTCAAATTGTATTTGACTGTGTAAAGCAAGAAGTAAGAGTGGACCGAACCCGAAGTGGCGATGTTTCCTTTTCTGAGTATTTTGCGAGTGTTGATAAAATGCCATTAAATGAATTAAATGATTTTATACTAATCGTTGATAAGTCCTCGATTGAACTGTTCGTAAATCAAGGAAGTAGTGTCATGACAGAATTGTTTTATCCATCAGAACAAAACTACACGTTAGAGTGGAATGCAACAGATGGGGAAGTCCATTTATCAAATGTCTCGATACACCATATTGAATCTACTTGGAAGTAAGAAAGGACGATTAACATGAATCCTTGGGATGGAAAAACCGCATCATTTTTGAGAACTGTAACAAACATCATTATTCTAAATTTTTTGTGGGTTATTAGTTCGATGCCGCTATTTACGATTGGACCTTCCACGGCTGCAATGTTTGGGGTAATAAGAAAATGGCATATGTACAAGGAACATAGTGTAATAAGGTGTTATATAAATGAATATCGGTTATTTCTAAAACAAGGATTTTTGGTTGGAACTTCATGGGTTATTGTTGGATCTCTTTTAATTTTAGATGTTTTCTTTTTCCTTCAAATCGCGAGCAACTTAAAAATTGTATTTATTGTAATAACAGCGCTTGTTTTTATCCTTTATATTATTACAAGTTCCTTCTTATTACCTGTTCTCGTTCATTATAATGCAAAAGGTCTCGCGCTTATTAAACAAGCATTTACCTTTTCATTTTTAGATGGAAAAACAAGCTTTGCCATTATTCTTATGTGGATTGGAGCAGGAATAATCCTTTATTACGCGCCACTTGCAGTGTTTGTAATCATAGTCCCGGTTTCAATGATTACCTTTCGTTTTTCTTTATTTTCGTTTGAAAAAATTGAAAAAATGCCGAAAATTAAAGAGCAGTTTGTGCCTTTGGAAAAATAGGGTAGAGAATGTTAAACAAGCGATCTAAACAATTAAATGAAAGGTTGGAAGAGTCGCTAGCAATGAATAGAATTGCAGACGGCTTTTCTTTTTGATTAATACGAAATAGCTTATCAAAAAGCTTTTTCTACTTAAAGCTGGTGCGTGTATAATGTGCCGGTAGTCAGGCCCATTAAAATGATTCAGATACGTATCTACAAACTCCCGCAATGTCTAGCATGGTATCTGGAAAAGTTCCTACTTTCAAGTATTTTTTGGCGTTAGGGGCAGGAACTTTATATAAAAGTGGTGAACTACAGTTTGATTTTGTATAATGACTGTAGCAAACTGCAACAGAGGAGTTAATGTTATGAGGATAAAAACGTTATTTATAGCACCATATCGGGGGCTTAAGGAATTAGCAACAGTGTTAGCCAGTCAGCAAACAGACCTTGATATTTTGGTAGAAGAAGCAGATTTAAGTGCTGCGATTCCTATTGTAAAAGCAAATGAAAATAAAGGAATTCAGTTTATTATTAGTCGTGGGGGGACAGCTAAAGTAATCAGTCAGTTTACAAACATTCCTGTTATAGAAATTAAGTTATCAGGGTATGACATTTTACGAACGCTAACCCTCATTAAAGATTATCAAATGAAAGTACATATGATTGGTTTTCCTAATATTTGTAATGATGTTTTATCGGTTTCCAACTTACTAAATATCGATATTTCCTATACCATTGTCGATCATAAAGAGGAAGTGGAAAATGCTGTGAAGGAAGCCTGGGATGGTGGTGCCCAGCTTATTTTAGGGGATACAATTACTGTTAACACGGCAGAGAGTTTCGGCTTGCAAGGCATGTTGATTACAACGGGGAAAGAAGCTGTTTTAGAAGTTTTTGATCAGGTAATGCAGATGAATCGGGTCATGAAGCAACAAGAAAATGATTACTCTTTATATAAAGACTTTCTAAATTGTATGCAGGATGGCATCGTGATATTTCAAGAGAGTGGAGAGATTGCTTATGCAAATCAGCATTTTATACAAAAGCTATTTAAGAAAAACAAAGAAATAGATCAACTTTCCATTTTTTCCTTCCCGGAAGAGTTTCTACAGTTAATCTCTGAGTTATTGCCGAAAGCTAGTACCCATCACACAATAAGTAGAACGATTGTGTTGAAAGGTGAAAATTTAGATGTAACTGCTGGAAGTTTAGAACATGGGAAAAAGGACTTTTATTATTTAAAAATTCATGAAAAAAACGTGGATGTGAAAAAGAGTATAGAAGTTTACAAAGGCCGTATGCCGAGGACATCTTTTGCTCAAATAGTTACAAGCAGTCATATCATGAAAAATGTTTTATCGGAGGCGAGGCTAGCTTCAGAAATGAAGGCTCCATTTATTATTTGGGGGGATAAAGGAGTTGGAAAGAGGTTTCTAGCTTCCTCCATCCATTCGGAAAGTGAGAGTAGAGACGGGCAATTCATGGAACTTATGATTTTAAACAATTCAAAAAAAGTTATTAATGAAATTGCATCTTTTCTTCCTTTTCTTAAGAAAACGACTGTATATGTTACGGGATTTGAAAAATTATCAATAGAATACCAATGCGAAGTGATGGAAGTCTTAAACAAAAAAGAGCAAATTAGAGTCATTTATTCTTTTCATTTTGACCCAAGTGAAAGACTGGATAAGGAAATAATAAAACGAATGAACGAGCAGTCTCTATATATGCCAGCCCTAAAAGAAAGAATTGAGGATATAGATGAGTTAATACGTTTGTTTGTTAGTAATTTCAATGCTCAATTTGGAAAACAAGTGGTAGGTATCAAGGAAGAGGCTCTATCATACCTCCGAGAATTTGAATGGCCAGAAAATGTTAAGCAGTTAAAGAATGTGGTTAAGGAACTAGTGAGCAATTCAGAAGGGGATTATATTGAAAAAGAGGCAATAGATTCTTTGTCTTTTGGAGAATCTGTAGAGAAAAAGGGATATCCAATTGACCTATCCAAAACGTTAGCCGAAATTGAAAAGGAAGTCATTCTTACTGTACTTAAAGAAGAAAATATGAATCAAACAAAAGCAGCTAAACGGTTAGGAATTAATCGTACAACCTTATGGCGCAAAATAAATTAACGTTGCATAATGCAACGTTAATTTATTTTTTTGTAATTTAGCAAATAAAGTATTGCAATAATAAACTAACGTGTTTATAATTACAATTGTAAGCGTATTACATTTTGTGTCTGGATAACAGTGTTGCAATTTTAATCAATTATAGTGTTAGGCAAATTAAAAGCGTTTTCTACAAAATGTAAGCGCAATAAAACATAAAGGAGTTTTCAAAATGAATATTAAACAAACGTTGGATCGAATTCCAGGCGGGATGATGGTAGTTCCCTTATTATTAGCTGCTACAATAAATACATTAGCCCCTGAGTTACTTCGAATCGGAAACTTTACAGAAGCATTATTTGTAAATGGTGCAGGAACACTGATTGCCCTTTTCTTACTATGTGCAGGTGCTCAAATCAATGTTCGTAATATTGGGGTTTCTGTTGGGAAAGGTGCAACCCTCCTTGGTGTAAAATGGTTAGTTGGTGCGGCGGTGGGATTATTAGCCTTTTCGATGGCAAGTTCAGATGGCTTATTCTTCGGGTTAGTTCCAATTGCCATAATCGCAGCTATGACAAATAGTAACGGTGGTCTGTATATGGCTTTAGTTGGTCAATATGGGAAAGCAGACGATAAAGCAGCTTATTCAGTTTTAGCTTTAAATGATGGTCCTTTCTTAACAATGATAGCGTTATCTATTTTTGGAGCAATGGGATTTGTTGATGGAATGTTTTCAGCAACAGCATTTATTTCTGTGTTACTTCCAATTGTAATCGGTTTTGTTCTTGGGAATTTAGATGGTGAAATGAGAGATTTCTTAAGCAAAGGTAGTGATATGTTAATTCCGTTCTTTGCCTTTGCATTAGGTATGGGTATTAACTTCCAAGCGATTATTGAAGGTGGTTTATCAGGAATTATCATTGGAGTACTAACTGTTTTGCTTACTGGATCTGTAGCATACTTTGTTTTCAAAACATTCAACTGGAATCCAATTGTTGGTGCGGCAGAAGGATCTACAGCAGGAAATGCTGTGGCAACACCAGCTGCCATCGCTGCAGCAAGCCCTGCTTTTGCAGCGAACGCAGAATTAGCAACAGTGCAGGTTGCAGCGAGTGTTGTAACGACAGCTATTTTACTACCGATATTTGTTGCCTTTTTAGTAAAACGGTTAGAGAAAAAAGGGAAAACATCAGCAACGAATTTTCAATAAATAAATTAGAGGAACCATTCATTTAATGAGTGGCTTTCTCTATTAATCTGTTAAAATATAGAAATTGATTGTAGTTTTCTATTGAGAGTAAGGAGTGTAAAACAATGAAATTAGCCATTATCGCAGATGATTTAACTGGAGCGAACGACAGTGGAGTACAACTGGCGAAGTTTGGTTTGAAAACATCGGTATTATTTGGACTAGACAAAAATGCTGTCCATGAATCAGAAGCTGTTGTCTTCGATACAGATAGTCGTTCGATTGATAAAAATGAATCGTATAATAAAGTTTACGAGGTAATGGAATTCCTGAAAGAACAAGGTTTTCAAAACATATACAAAAAAATTGACTCTACAATGAGAGGGAATATCGGGATTGAAATAGATGCTGTTTATGATTCGTTAAAACCAGATTTTGTTTTTGTTGTTCCTGGGTATCCTAAAAATGGACGGAAAGTAGTAAATGGGCATCACTACTTAAATGGAATTGCCTTAAATGAAACGGAAATTGCCAGTGATCCTAAAACGCCTGTAACAGTTTCTCATGTTCCTACTCTATTAAAGCAACAAACGAATAGGTCTGTTGGTTTAATTGATAAAGATTTATTGCTTAAAGGCTCAAATGCGATTCATCATGAACTTGAAAACTTCGCAAAAAATAATGTTTCCTATATTGTCGTTGATTCAGAAACAGAAGAAGATTTGGAACTAATTTTAAATCATACAAAACATTTAAACTTTAGCATTACGTGGGTAGGTTCCGCAGGTTTAGCAAATTATCTACCGTCTTATTACGATATCGAACAAACAGAAAACAAATTGATGATTCCAAAAAATAATGCTCCTATTTTAACGGTTGTAGGCAGTGTGAACAAAAATTCTAGACATCAGCTAGATGTTGTGTTAAGAAAAGACGATGTCATAGGCATTAAAATGGAATCCTTTAAAGCCGTTTCATGTGATGAGGAACGTAATTTGGAAATGACGAATGTGTTAAAGGAAGCAAGAGACGCTGCCGAAAAAGGGTTCAACGTTGTTATTTATTCTACTGGTGAGCCAAAAGATATAGAAAAAGCGAGAGAAATGGGAGCGGCTAATGGATTTAATTATACAGAAACAAGCAACGAAATTGTGAAAATGCTTGGTGGAATTAGTTCTGTTTTAATTGAGGAAAAACTATTTAAAGGAATAGTAATGTCTGGCGGTGATACTGCTAAACAAGTATGTGAATTATGGAATGTGAAAGGATTCTATCTTCATGATGAGCTAGAAATTGGCGTACCTATTTCAACATTCATTGGCAACGATGACATTTTTGTCATTACAAAAGCTGGTGGATTCGGAAAAGAAACGGTATTTGTCCATGCAATTGATAAATTAAAAGGGGTGTTGTAAGTAATGAAACCAATTATTGGAATTACTATGGGAGATGCTGCAGGAATTGGACCAGAGATTATTGTTAAATCATTAACGGATAAAGATATCTATGACAGGTGCCAGCCGGTGGTAATTGGCGATGCAAAAATGTTAGAGAGAGTCAAGCCAATTGTTAATGCTGATGTAGAGGTCCATGTGATCAATCAAGTGTCTGAAGCAAAAAATATATTTGGGATTATCGATGTTATTGATTTAAATTTACTGGCGTTTGATTTACCATTTGGTCAAGTATCGGGCGAAGCGGGAAATGCCGCTTATCAATACATTGCAAAAGCTGTAGAATTAGCAAAAGAAAAGAAAATCAACGCAATCTGTACAGCCCCTCTAAATAAAGAGGCCATGCATAAAGGTGGACACCTTTATCCAGGCCACACTGAAATTTTGGCGGACTTAACAGATACAGAAGACTTTTCTATGATGCTAACAGCGCCAAATCTAAAAGTAATTCATCTTACAACACATGTAGGTTTAATTAAAGCGATTGAGATGATTAATCCAGAAAGAACTTACAAAGTAATTAAATTAGCGCACGATACGTTATCAAGAGCTGGCATAAAGAATCCAAGCGTCGCTGTATGTGGTATTAACCCACATGCTGGTGAAAATGGTCTTTTTGGTAACGGTGAGGAAGAGGAAAAGCTAATTCCTGGTATCAAAAAAGCGAAGGAAGAAGGAATTGATGCTTCCGGACCTCACCCAGCAGATACTTTATTCTTCCGTGCAGCTCGTGGTGATTTTGATATTGTTGTTGCTTGTTACCACGACCAAGGCCATGCACCAATTAAAGTGATGGGAATAGAAGATGGAGTAAATATTACTGTAGGATTAAAAGGCGGAGTCATCCGTACATCCGTTGACCACGGAACTGCCTTTGACATTGCAGGAAAGAACATTGCGGATTCAAGAAGTATGAAAGCAGCAATTAATTCAGCGATTGAATTAGCACCAAGAGATTAGTGGAAGGCGAGGCCACTTTCCCTATAAAAATGCGACCAATAATGTGAGGCACTGAAAAAGTCCATCAAGGAAGTGGCGATGGCTCCGCACGTTGCCGAGTGCACTGAAAAAACCGACCTTTTTAGTAGTCTCATGTAGACTTTTATTTTAGAGTTTAGAAAAAACAAATAAATTGTGCTTCTTTAAACCATATGCTTTTTGGGGCGTATGGTTTTTTACGTGGGAAATTCTCTCCTTTGAGTAGGAGAGAAGTGCTCTAAAGCAGACTAAAGTAACATAGCCGAAGGAAATGAAATCATTCTAGATTCTAAAAACATTTATAACCTATAAAGATTAATAGTACGAAGTTTCGGGTAACTGACAAAAACAAAGGATTTTTAGAAAAAAGACGAAGGGATAGTGTTTTATGTCAGAAGAAAAAACTCCGAGCTTCATTGTTTCGATTATTCCTGTTATTGCTATAGGGATATTTCTAGGAATGAGTATTTTTGTGTATGATGCAGAACCGCATATGGCTTTATTCTTAGGTGCTACTGTTGCGGTTATTGTTGCTTTGACGCAGGGATATAGTTGGAAGTCCATTGAAGATGGCATTACGGAGGCTATCAAGACGGCTATTCCTGCATTGATTATTATGCTCATTATAGGAATGATTATTGGGATTTGGATTGCGAGTGGAGTTGTTCCGGTCCTTATTTACGTAAGCTTTGACTTTTTGATTCCTGCTCTATTTTTGCCGGCTGCTTTGCTTTTTTGTGGTGTGGTAGCAATTGTAACAGGTAGTTCTTGGACTACGGCTGGAACAGCTGGTGTCGCTTGTATTGCTGTTGGTGAAGGAATGGGTGTTCCAGTTGAAATGATAGCTGGTGCGGTAGTATCAGGCTCCTTTTTTGGAGACAAGCTGTCACCTTTATCAGACTCAACCAATTTGACGCCGGCGATTGTGGGCGTTGAGCTTTATGATCATATTAAACATATGCTATATACAACATTGCCGGCGTTTGTCATTGGATTACTATTTTTCTTTGTATTAGGATTTTCGGTGACGGATGGACAGTCCACTAATGAAGAAGTCCAAGAACTACAAGGATTATTGGGAGAAACGTTTGTTTTCTCTCCTTGGCTCATTTTGCCACCACTGGCTGTTGTTACAATGATTTTATTTAAGATGCCTGCCATACCGAGTCTCATTGTTGGGGTTATTTTAGGAAGCGTCATGTATGTAACCGTCCAGGGAGCAAGCATGACTGAAATGCTGGAGACGCTTTATAGAGGATTTAGCATTGAAACGGGTTCGGAAACGATGGACAATATTCTTTCCCAAGGCGGAATGTCCGATATGTATACGATTATTTCTTTGGCTATGATTGCACTTGGCTTTGGCGGCGTAATGAACAAGAGTGGAATGCTTCATTCGATTGTAATGGGCATGATGCGGTTTGTACACAGTACGGGGAATCTAGTATCGACTGCCCTGGCCTCAGGGATTGTTATTAATATTTTCAGTGCCAATCAATATCTCGCCGTTATTATTCCGGGTCAAATGTTTAAGGAGCCTTTTGAAAAAAAGAATCTTCATCAAAAGAACCTTTCGAGAGCAATGGAAGGAAGCGGTACATTAACAGCCCCATTAATCCCTTGGAACAGCAGCGGGATGTTTATGCTTTCTGTCCTATCTGTTAGTCCAGCGGCGTTCGCTCCATATGCCATCATTTGTTGGCTCGTACCAATCATTGTGGCAATTTATGGATATTTTAATATTACGATGGTCGCTGGTGAGGAAGAAAGGGGAAATTAAGAGAGAATTATGAAGAAATACTGGAGGACAATTTAATATAATTTAAACGAAGCATAGAAATAACAAGGAAATTATTCTTAGTGTTGTGATTAGCAATATTTTTTAATGTATCGAGTATCAATGAACATTTTAAAAAAATCCACTGCATGCCACCGGGGGAATTTCAAACAGAATATAAAAGTATTATCAGAATCAGAAAAAAATTGAATTCCAGCTTGTCAAGCTGTTAGATAGAAACTAAAGCAAACCATTTTATTGTTTCCTATAAACTAAAAATAGTGGCCATCCTCTTCAATGTAAAATATATTGAGGAGGTTTTTTCTTTTTACAGCCGTATCTTTTCTGCATGCGCAATTGCAACTATGTCTACTTTTTTCGACAAGATACAAGATAATAATGCAATCCTTTTCACTTTTGTGTGAAAAAGTATGTATTAATTAATCTTTACAAAAAATTTATACTTAACATAGTTTGAAAATGCTTTCAGGAAAAAGATATGGAGGGATAGAAGATGGACAATACTTGGCTTGATTTAGAAGGGAAAGTTGCCATTGTAACCGGTGGTGCTTCTGGAATTGGATTGAATATTTCCAATGAATTAGTAAGTAATGGAGTAAAAGTGGTTGTTGCCGATTTGAATGGAGAAGAAGGACAACAAGATAACGGCGCTTATTTTTTGAAGTGTGATGTAACAAGTAAGGAAAGTGTAGATCATACGGTTGCAAAGACTGTTGAATTATTTGGATCAGTGGATATCCTAGTAAATAATGCGGGTGTTAACCTCCCAAGACTATTAGTTGATGACAAAGGTGAAAAACCAGAATATGAATTAAGTGAAAAGGATTTTGATTTTATGGTGGCAGTAAACCAAAAAGGTCCTTATTTATTTGCACAGGCTTCTGCTAAAGAGATGCTTAAGCAAAAACAAGGTGTGATTATTAATGTTTCATCGGAAGCAGGTCAAGAAGGGTCTGCTGGACAAAGCTGTTACTCAGCTACAAAAGGTGCAGTCATTTCTTTTACTCGTGCGTGGGCAAAGGAATTAGGAAAACACAATATCCGGGTTGTAGCGGTAGCTCCTGGTATCTTAGAAACAACAGGGTTAAGAACAGATGCTTATAATGAGGCACTAGCATATACTCGTGGCGTTACAGTAGATGGATTAGCAACCGATTATAGTAAATCGATTCCTCTTGGAAGAGAAGGAAAATTAACTGAAATAGGCGATCTGGTTTCTTACCTCGCTTCAGATCGTGCTAGTTATATTACAGGCACGACATTAAATATCTCAGGTGGGAAATCCCGAGGATAATAAAGCTAGCGCTGGTTAGGGTAAAGAAGACAGATTTTAAGCCTTTTTGGATGGGACATGGACAGGAAATAGGGGCAGCAATGCTAGTTCATTACCGTTTTCTGTCAATGTCTGGCATTCATTTTTCAACAGAAGAGGTGATAAAATGTCTGATTTAAAGATTGAAGGAAGGAATTTCCATATAATCGAGATAGCCCGAAAGAAAACGTACAGCACCTTAAGTAATCTTGCGGAAACATTGGGCGTTAGTACGAGAACGGTCCGAAATGACATTAAGCAGATAAATAGCGATTTAAATGGAATTGCATCATTAGTGAAAGAAAAAGGAAAAGGTTATCGGTTATTTATTGAAGATGAGCAATTGTTTGAGGATTTGGTTAGCCAAAATAATTCAGAGAGGGTATTTCAGGACTCACCCAATCATCGAATTGCACTGATCATGGATCGGCTCATAAACAGTGAAAAGGTTTATACACTTGATGAATTGGCGTTTGAAATGAATATTGGAAGAACGACTCTTGTAAATGAATTAAAAAAGGCCTCAGTGGCCTTAGAGACCTATAATCTAAAGATTCATGGCAAACCAAATAGTGGTATGCAATTAAGTTATAAGGAACTTGAGCTTCGGTTCTTTATTTTAGATAACGTATTTGATTTTTTGTATGGTAACTATCCTTTAGACCAGGACGTTATCGATGAAATTGTGAGGATCTCCAACCTACATGATTTGGAATCCACTACTCAAACTAGATTAACGCAATTTGTCATTGTGATGTTGGACCGGCTTTTAAAGAATCATCCTCTTAAAGAGCTAAATGAGAAACATGAGAGGTTATTGGATACAAAAGATTATCAAATTGGACTAGAATTGGCCGCTGCACTTGAACGTCAATTGCCAATTAAGATTCCTAAGCATGAAGTTTTGTTTATGTCTATACCTATTGCAGGACGAAGGACACCAACAAATAACCGTACGTTGGCTAATGTAACAATAACTGAGGATATAAGAAATCTCTTAGAATTGATTGTCGAACAGGTTGGTTTTAATAAGGAAATCATTCAAGAAAATGATTCCTTCTTTAATGATTTATTATTCCATCTAACTTTTATGCTAAATCGGCTGATGTTTGGTTTGCGTTTGAAAAACCCTTTGCTAGCTGATGTAAAGGAGAAATATCCTGTAGCGTTTAGGATGGCTGAGATTGCTGGAAAAGTAATTGAAAATAAATATGATCTTGAAGTTTCTGATGATGAACTTGGTTATATTGCATTTTATTTTGGTGTTTTTATTGCTCAGAGTGAAATTAAGGTTAAACGTTTGCAGAAGGCAGCAGTAATTTGTGGGACTGGTAGAGGGACAGCAAAATTAGTGTCAATACAGTTGCAACGCATTCTTAATCAAAATACAAAAATAGACCTTTATTCTGAAACAGAGGTTACTCAAAACCTTTTAGCAAATTATGACATTGTATTCTCAACAGTTAACTTACCATTTGAAACTAATACACCCCTAATTATGATAAGTGAAATCTTTGATGAGAATAGTATTTCAAGAAAAATTGAAAACGTAACCTATATGCAAAAGTTAAAGCTAAAAGAAGGTAGTAGTCATGACTCGATCGTAAAGCATTTACTTAACGAAGAAAAATACTTCACGTTGAATAGCACAAAAAGCTATAAAGAAAATGTGGGTAAAATGATAGATGATTTAGTGGTAAGAGGTTACCTTGACGATGGTTTTAGTGAACGATTGAAAAAAAGAGAAGAAAAAGGATCGATGGTTTTTGATAACCATATAGCATTACCGCATACGTTTAACCACGAGTCCAATGGAATACAACTTGCATTGGGTATCTTTCCTGAAACAGTCATGGCTGATGGAAAGGAAATAAAGCTTGTCTTTCTATTAGGGATACCGGAAAAACAAACCGAAAATAGTGAGCATCTGTTAGTGAAAATTTATGATGAAATTATTCGAATAGCTACTGACAAACAGTTAGTTGAAAAATTGGCTCAAACAACTAGTCATCAAGAACTAACTCAACTCCTCAAACAATCAAGTGTATTCTTTGACACTAGAGATTAATTGAGTTATGTAAACTTGGAATATGACACTTCGCTAGCTTTAAAAGGGAAGTACAATTAGACTCTCATTAATATAGGGAAGAAAAATTCTATAGTTTAGAAAGTCAAGCGTGAAAAACATCATATAGAAAAGGGATGATGAGATGATTTGGTTTTTAATTGTCTTGATAGGAGTAGCGTGGCTGGTCCAGAGTATACTTGGTTTTTTTCAAATTAAGCATTTTAATAAAAAGTATGCCGAAATGAGATCGATGGGGCGAGTAGCAATTGGTAAAAAAACAGGCAGGTTTCGAGCTGGTACGGTTGTGATGTTATGTATTGATAAAAGAAATAAAATTCTAAAAGCAGCAAAAATGCAAGGTGTTACTGTTTTCTCTCGTGTGAGGGAATTAAAGGGTTTTGAAGGAAAATATCTTCTGAAAATTTCAGAGGAAGACTTTAATGGTGTTGATAAATTAACTAGACTTGCCATTCATGACGCTTTAAGAAGTTATGACATCATTTCTCAGGGCGGTGAGTTACAAGTAAAAAAGGGCTGGATTGATTATCTGATTCCTAAGAAGAAATAAGAAAAGGAGAAATAACCTATGAGTTTTATTATTAGTTTAGCTGAAGGATTTATGAATTTATTTAGACACGGTGGAGAGGTGTTTGTTGAACTTGTAACAGGAATTGTTCCATTACTTATCATGCTACTAGTTGCGATGAATGCATTAGTTCGTTTTACAGGGGAAGAGAAAGTAGAAAAGCTCGCAAAAAAATCTGGGAAAAATCCAGTTACAAGATATTTCGTGTTACCTGCTGTTGGTACATTTATTTTAGCGAATCCTATGACCTTATCACTTGGTAAATTTTTACCAGAAAAGTACAAGCCAAGTTACTATGCAGCTGCAACGTATTCAACGCATACACACAATGGATTGTTTCCACATGTAAACCCAGGTGAATTATTTGTATTCTTAGGAATTGCTGCTGGGATTACGACGTTAGGACATGATGTAACTGAATTAGCGCTTCGCTATTTCTTAGTCGGTCTTGTGACAAACTTTTTAAGAGGCTGGGTAACAGATTTGACTACAGTATATGTCGCTAAACAACAAAACATAAAACTAAAAGATTCAGTTCAATTATAGGTGGTGGAAAAAATGACAACATATCATTCAATTAAAGTTTCAAAAGGTGCGGGGGGATTTGGAGGACCGTTACAAATAACCCCAACACCAGAGAAAAACAAAGTTGTTTATATTACTGGAGGGCAAAAACCCGACATTGCCGATAAAATTGCAGAATTAACTGGCTGTGAATTAGTTGATGGCTTTAAAACATCCGTTCCAGAAACGGAAATGGCATGCGTGATTATCGATTGTGGTGGAACGCTACGCTGTGGATTATATCCTCAAAAAAAAATTCCAACGATTAACATTATGCCTACCGGTCAAAGTGGCCCGCTCGCAAAACATATCACAGAAGATATTTACGTTTCTGGGGTGAAAGTTGGGAATATTCAGCTCACTGAAGGTTCTGAAGCACCGCAATCAACGACTGAACAAGTAAGTAATGAAGAAGCAAAAAGTAAGGAAGGAAAGTATAGTACAAAAAAGAAGATCAGTGAACAACAAGCACCAAAAGGGTTTATGGCAAGAGTCGGAATGGCAATGGGGTCAATTACAAGTGTATTTTACCAAGCAGGACGCGATGCTATTGATACAGTCATTAAGACAATCCTTCCATTTGTGGCGTTTGTTGCCATGCTGATTGGAGTCATTACCGAATCTGGTATTGGTGATCTGTTTGCAAAATACTTATCACCATATGCTGGTTCCATTTGGGGATTAATTGTCATCGCACTTATATGTTCCTTTCCACTCCTATCCCCTTTTTTAGGACCTGGTGCCGTGATTGCGCAAGTAGTTGGAACGTTAATTGGGGTTGAAATTGGGAAAGGAAATATCCCTGCAAACTTAGCATTACCTGCTTTATTTGCCATTAACTCTCAAGCTGCAGCAGACTTTGTTCCAGTAGGATTGGGTCTTGCAGAAGCTGAGGTTGAAACAGTAGAAGTAGGGGTTCCATCCGTTCTTTATTCAAGGTTCTTGACAGGGGCACCAACAGTCTTTATTGCGTGGTTGGCTAGCTTTGGCTTATACGATAGTTAATACTTTTTGGGAATTTGGATTCTACACTTCGTAGAATCTTGAAAATATAAAAAAATATTTGAATGAAAAAAGGAGAATGAACATGCAAACAAAATATAAAACTCAGATTAATAAAATTGGTCCTTCCGTATCAGAATTTCTTGGTGAAAAAATGCTTATTCTTTTTGGGGATAATGCACCAGCCGAATTAGCAGATTATTGTTTGTTAATAGATGTAAATGGAGTTGAAAAAGACATTGAAGTTGGAGACACACTTCAATTAGGCGAAAAGGAATACAAAATTACAGCTGTAGGTGATGCTGTGGAGAAGAATTTGTCTTCTCTTGGCCATATAACTTTAAAATTTGATGGGTCAACTACTCCAGAATTACCTGGTTCACTTTATTTAGAGGATATAGAAATTAGTGAAGTTAACCCAGGTGACTCACTTCAAATTTTCGCGAAGTAATAGAAATGAAATAGGAAAAGATCACTATAGCTTAACTTTTGTTGCATTATCTTCATATGAAGAAACATCAAGAGTTAGGCTATTCTATTATATTATCCTCGAAAGGGCGTGCCGATCATGCAGTTAGTCATTGATTCAGCAAACATTGAGAAAATCAGAATGCTAAATGAATATTACCCAATTGATGGAGTAACAACGAATCCCAGTATAATTGTAAAAGAGCAAAAACCATTCCTTCCATTATTAAAAGAAATTAGAAGTGTAATTGGAGAGGAGAAAGAACTATTTGTTCAAGCATTAGCCGAAAGGGCAGAAGATATCGTTGAGGAAGCACGGTATCTTCGTAACACATTATCGTGAAACGTATTAATTAAAGTTCCTGTTACTAAAGAAGGAATTAAAGCAATAAAGCAGCTAAAAGTTGAAGGCATTCCAACATTGGCTACAATTGTATACACTCCAATGAATGCATTTTTAGCAGCTAAAGCAGGTGCTGACTATGTAGCCCCGTATGTCAACCGAATTGATAATCTATCTGGAAATGGGGTAAATGTAGTATCTGAAATAACTCAGATTTTTTTACGCCATAACCTTTCATGTAAAGTGTTAGCAGCGAGTTTTAAAAATGTTCAACAAATACACAATGTATGTTTAGCTGGAGTACATGGTGTTACGACTGCACCTGAATTAATAGAGGAAATGATCGGGCAACCGTCAATTGAAGCGAATGTTAAGCAATTTAAAAAGGAATGGTTAGATTTATACGGTGAGGAAAGTATGAATTTAATTTCAACTAAATGATTTAATTTAATTTTTGGAGGGTGAAAAAATGATAAAGGGTATCGTTTTTGATTTTGATGGATTAATTATAGATACAGAATTAGCCCTATATGAAGCTTTTTGTGAGTTATTAAAATTAGATCCTAGTGAACTACCAATAAAGGATTATGCCTTTTACATTGGTACCGATTCAAGTGCGTTACATGACTTTATTCTAGAAAAAGCAAATGGAAGAATGACACTTGAGGAAATAATTGAAGAGTCATCTATTCTACATAAAGAAAAACTAAAATATGCAATCGCTCGTGATGGAGTTGAGGATTATTTAAAAGAAGCCAAAAGCAAAGGATTGAAAATAGGATTAGCCTCAAGCTCAAATAGAGAATGGGTCGATTTTTTCTTACAAGAACTACAGTTGCTAAGTTTTTTTGATGTCATCCAAACTCGAGATGATGTAAAGATAGTAAAACCAGATCCAACTTTATATCGCAACGTAATTAACCATTTCGGAATACACCCATCTGAAGCCATTGCATTTGAAGACTCAGCAAATGGAGCTAAGGCTGCAATAGGGGCAGGATTAAACTGTGTCATTGTTCCAAACAAAGTAACTGAAAATCTTCAATTTGAAAACTACCATTTGAGAATAATAAGTATGAAAGAAAAAACACTTTCTAACGTTATTGAAGTTATAGAATCTATATAACTAATTTATTCAACTTTTATAAACAATTGGAAGTCGATAAAACATTAAAGAAGTTATAACATTAGCAACAGCCATTTCTACTACTCAGCAAGCTTTGAAATAGGTTATTGATTAGACTTTTCGTATTTGGGGGAAATAGATGAATGTTTACATTTAAAAAGCGGTTGATATTTCAATTTCTTTTCACTGTAGCGCTTATTACTTTAGTAATAAATATTGTAAATTCTCATGTGAATGACAGGAAGCCTAGGGTTGTTGTTGTTTTGAAAGCATTAGAAGCTGAGTCAGAGTATTGGACAATTGTAAGTGAAGGAGCTAAAAAAGCCTTTAAAGACTTTAAGATTCAGGGGCAAGTGATTGGTACTCATAATTTACAAGTCACAGAACAAATAGAAATTTTAAAAGATGTTCTGCAATCAAAACCTGATGCACTGATAGTTGCTGCCATTCAACCTACTCCGATTATTCCTATTTTAAAAGAATATAAGAATCACAATATTCCTGTACTGCTTGTTGATACCGAATTAGAGTGGGATGGTCAGACAATGTATATAGGTACGGATAACTATGATCTAGGTGTAAGATCTGGACAATTGTTGGGTTCTATGCTGCAGCCTGGGAATCAAGTGGCGTTTATTCATTCAACTAACGTCAACCCTGATATGGTTAAAAGGTTGAAAGGGAGTAGAAATGCTTTGGAGGCCATTGGGGTCAACATTGTTACGGAACGGTCTGCTGATAACGTAGCGGGAGAAGTAGAAATAGCAATAGATGAAATATTACAGAAGTATCCAAACATTAAAGGGATATTTGCAGCTACCGATACAATTGCAATCAATACTATGGGGGAATTAGAGAAAAATGGATACAAAATCCCTATCATTGGTACGGACGGTACATTGAAGATGTTAAAAGAAGTTTCAGAGGGGAGAATCAGTGCTACTATAGCTCAAAATCCTTTTGAAATGGGATATTTAAGTGTTTTGCATGCACTTAATACGATAAAGGGAAAGCTCTCTGAAGATAGATTGGATACTGGGGTAGATATCATAATTAAAGAGAACTCGGTAGACCGAATGAATTTTCTAGCTACTAAACTAAAATAATGGCTTAATAAGGAGTTATTTAATCATTTATAAAAAGGAGAATACGAATATGGCAGAAAAAACATTTACAATAATTGATAAAACGGGAATTCATGCACGACCAGCAACGCTTTTAGTTAAAACCGCGGGTCGCTTTAATGGAGAAGTAAATCTTGAATATAAAGAGAAAAGTGTAAATTTAAAGTCAATTATGGGTGTTATGTCTCTTGGAATTCCTGAAGGAGCTCAAATAAAAATCGTTACAACAGGTTCAGATGAAAATGAAGCACTTGAAGCAATCACTGAGACTTTAGAAAAACAGGGGTTAGCAATATGATGATTCATAGTATTAAAGGTATTGGTGCATCGGCAGGGATATCAATTGCAAAAGCATATTGCTTAGAAGAACCGGCATTAAAAATTGAAAAAACAGTAATCGAAAATACTGAAAGCGAGCTTAAACGTTTTCAGGATGCAGTTAATCATTCCGAATTGGAACTTCAAAAAATAAAAGAACATGCGCATCAGGAACTCGGTGCTGATAAAGCCGAGATTTTTGAAGCACATTTATTAGTATTAAACGATCCAGAATTAATCACTCCCGTAAAAGAAAAAATTAAAAATGAAAGCATGAATGCTGAAGGAGCAATAAAAGAGATTGCTGATATGTTTGTTTCTATGTTTGAACAGATGGAAAATGACTATATGAAAGAACGTGCTGCTGACATCCGGGATGTAACAAAACGTGTCATCGCCCACTTATTATGCGTTTCCGTCCCGAATTTAAGTTTGGTTTCTGAGGAAGTCGTGATTGTTGCAGAAGATCTTACGCCTTCAGATACGGCTCAATTAAATCGTCAATATGTGAAAGGGTTTACGACGAATATTGGTGGTCGAACTTCCCATTCAGCAATTATGGCAAGGTCTATGGAAATTCCTGCTGTAGTCGGCGCAAAAGTAGTAACACAAGAGATTGAAAATGGTGCATTAATCATTGTTGATGGGATAGACGGTAATGTAATTGTTAATCCTTCCTCAGAAGTAGTAAAAGAATATGAAAAGAAAAAGGCTCAGTTTGAAGAACAAAAAGCAGAGTGGGCAAAGCTCGTAAATGAAAGTACGATTTCAGCTGATGGCTATCACGTAGAACTAGCTGCTAATATTGGTACTCCTGATGACGTGAGGGGAGTCCTTGAAAATGGTGGCGAAGGTGTCGGACTATACCGTACAGAGTTTCTATACATGGGCCGCAACCAACTACCAACAGAAGAAGAGCAATTTGAAGCTTATCGAACGGTATTAGAGCGTATGGAAGGGAAGCCTGTTGTTGTACGCACACTTGATATTGGTGGAGATAAAGAGCTTCCATATTTAGATCTTCCAAAAGAAATGAATCCGTTTTTAGGATTCCGTGCCCTGCGACTCTGTCTAGAAATGCAAGACATGTTCCGCACTCAGCTTCGTGCTTTATTACGAGCAAGCATGTATGGAAACTTAAAAATTATGTTTCCTATGGTTGCGACACTAGATGAGTTCCGCCAAGCAAAAACTATTTTGTTAGAAGAAAAAGAAAAACTGAAGAGTGCAGGTAGCACTATATCCGACGATATTGAAATAGGGATAATGGTCGAAATTCCATCTACTGCCGTGACGGCAGATTTATTTGCAAAGGAAGTTGACTTCTTTAGCATCGGAACCAATGATTTAATTCAATACACAATGGCTGCCGATCGTATGAATGAACGTGTTTCTTACCTTTACCAACCATATAGCCCAGCTATTCTTCGATTGGTGAAAATGGTTATTGATGCTGCACATAATGAAGGAAAATGGGTAGGAATGTGTGGAGAAATGGCAGGGGATGAAGTAGCGATTCCAATTTTACTTGGACTAGGGCTGGATGAGTTTAGCATGAGCGCGACTACTATCTTACAGGCAAGAAGTCAAATTAGTAAACTATCAAGAGTTGAAGTCAGCAATGTAATAGAACAAATTCTAAATATGAAATCTGCTCAAGAAGTGGAAGAGTTAATTAAGCGGAAGTTTCTGACCTAATAAATGAATACCAATCAAGTGCTTTTGTTATTGAACCAAGAAGTTGTAACAGATAAATGTATCAAAATTAAAGTTTAAACTATAAATCAGACCAAAGGAGAATGAAAAATAATGCCTATTTCTTTTAATTATTCAAACGTATTACCATTTATGCAAAAATCTGAGGTAGAGAACCTAAGAGACTTTGTTTCAGTAGCCCATACCAATTTACATGAAAAAAGAGGTGCAGGGTCTGATTATCTTGGGTGGATAGACCTCCCAAATAGCTATGATAAAGACGAATTTTCAAGAATTAAACAAGCTGCTGAAAGAATACGTGGTAATTCTGAAGCTCTTATTGTAATAGGGATTGGAGGATCTTATTTAGGTTCACGGGCCGCGATTGAATCATTATCGCATACATTTCACAATCAAATGAGCAATACTACTCAAGTGTATTTTGCTGGTCAAAATATTAGCTCTACTTATGTAACTCATTTGTTAGAGATCTTGGAAGGTAAAGATATTTCAATTAATGTCATATCTAAATCTGGTACTACTACTGAACCTGCTATTGCTTTCCGTATCTTCCGCGACTATATTGAGCAAAAATACGGTAAAGAAGAAGCGAAGAACCGTATTTATGTTACCACAGACCAAGAAAAAGGAGCATTGAAACAACTCGCGAACGAAGAGGGTTATGAAACTTTTGTAATCCCTGATGATGTAGGTGGAAGATTTTCCGTTCTGACTGCAGTTGGTCTTTTACCAATTGCTGCTGCTGGCCTAAATATTGATCAAATGATGGATGGAGCCGCGGCAGCTGCTCGTAAATATAATAATTCGGATTTATTAACAAATGAATGTTACCAGTATGCAGCTGTAAGAAATGCTCTTTACTCAAAAGGAAAGTCAATTGAGCTGTTAGTAAACTATGAACCATCTCTTCATTATGTTGCAGAGTGGTGGAAACAATTATTTGGGGAGAGTGAAGGGAAAGATCATAAAGGACTCTTTCCTGCTTCTGTTGATTTTTCAACAGATTTACACTCCTTGGGACAATATGTCCAAGAGGGTCAACGTACTATGATTGAGACAGTCATACAGGTTAAGAAACCACAGACTGAATTAACGATTCAAGAAGATCCAGCTAATACCGATGGTTTGAATTTTCTAGTTGGAAAAACAATGGATGAAGTGAATAAAAAAGCGTTCCAAGGTACAGTATTGGCCCATGTAGATGGTGGAGTGCCAAATATGGTTGTAGAACTGGATCAATTAAATGAGTTTACATTTGGAGAAATGGTTTACTTTTTCGAGAAAGCTTGTGGAATTAGTGGATATTTGTTAGGTGTTAATCCTTTTGATCAACCAGGAGTTGAAGCGTATAAAAAGAATATGTTCGCATTACTTGGTAAACCAGGTTTTGAAGAAGAGAAAACCATTTTAATGAAGCGTTTATTAAATGAAGTGGAGAAGTAAACTAAACGAGGAATACGGAGGAAGCAAATGACCAGATATATAAAGAAGGTTCTAGTCGCAAACCGCGGAGAAATTGCGATTCGCATTTTTCGTGCGTGTACTGAACTACATATTCGTACGGTTGCCATTTATTCAAAAGAAGATACAGGTTCGTTCCACCGTTACAAAGCAGATGAAGCATATTTAGTTGGTTTAGGAAAAAAGCCCATTGATGCGTACCTTGATATTGAAGGAATTATTGAGGTTGCGAAACGAAATGACGTCGATGCTATTCATCCAGGATATGGTTTTTTATCTGAAAATATCGAATTTGCAAAACGTTGTGAACAAGAAGGGATCATTTTCATTGGTCCAAAAAGTGAACACCTTGATATGTTCGGAGACAAAGTAAAAGCGAGACAACAAGCGATTGCGGCCAATATTCCCGTTATCCCGGGAAGTAAGGGGCCGGTTTCAAGTGTAGAAGATGTTGTTGCATTTGCATTTGAACATGGCTATCCGTTTATTATAAAAGCATCACTTGGGGGCGGAGGACGCGGAATGCGGATCGTCCGCAGTGAAGTCGAACTGAGGGAAGCGTATAATCGCGCCAAATCAGAAGCAAAATCTGCTTTTGGAAATGATGAAGTTTACGTTGAAAAATTCGTTGAAAATCCGAAACATATTGAAGTTCAAATCCTTGCCGATCAACATGGGAATATCATTCATTTGTATGATCGCGATTGTTCGGTTCAACGTCGTCACCAAAAAGTAGTAGAGATAGCACCGAGTGTTTCTTTAAACCAAGAATTGCGAGAGAGAATTTGTGATGCTGCCGTACAGATCATGCAAAATATTAACTATGTGAATGCAGGTACGGTAGAGTTTCTTGTAACCAATGATGGGGATTTTTACTTTATTGAAGTAAATCCACGTGTACAAGTTGAACATACGATTACTGAAATGGTTACTGGAGTTGACATTGTTCAATCGCAAATTTTGATCGCTGATGGTGAAGAGCTTCATGGTAACGTTGCAGGTATTCCTCATCAAAGTAAAATCGTTTGTAACGGGTATGCCATTCAATCTCGTGTCACAACGGAAGATCCAAGCAATAACTTTATGCCGGATACAGGAAGAATAAACGCTTATCGTTCGGGTGGCGGTTTTGGTGTTCGTTTGGATGCAGGGAACGGTTTTCAAGGAGCCGTTATTACACCATACTATGATTCATTACTAGTCAAATTATCAACGTGGGCATTAACTTTTGACCAAGCGTCAGCGAAAATGCTTCGTAACTTAAGAGAGTTTCGTATTCGTGGAGTAAAAACGAATATTGCTTTCTTAGAAAATGTTGTGCAGCATTCGAAGTTTCTTTCAGGAGAATATAATACATCTTTTATTGATACAACCCCGGAGCTATTTGTCTTTCCGAAAAGAAAAGACCGTGGTACAAAAATGTTAACGTTTATTGGTGAGACAAGTATTAATGGCTATCCAGGATTAGAAAAAATGAAAAAGCCTATTTTTGATAAGCCAGCTATACCTGAATTAAAATCATCTGAACCATTTCCAAATGGTACAAAGCAAATTCTTAACGAGCAGGGTGCACAAGGAGTAGCGAATTGGGTAAAGGAACAGAAACGTGTTTTATTAACGGATACAACGTTCCGCGATGCTCACCAATCGTTACTCGCTACAAGGGTACGTACCCATGATTTAAACCAAATTGCAGAATCGACGGCTCGAATGCTCCCTAATTTATTTTCAACAGAAATTTGGGGTGGGGCGACGTATGATGTGGCGATGCGTTTCTTACATGAAGACCCGTGGGAGAGACTCCTCAGTCTTCGAGAAAAAATGCCGAATCTTTTACTGCAAATGTTACTTCGTTCTTCCAATGCAGTCGGTTATACAAACTATCCAGATAACGTAATTCAAGAATTTGTGAAAAAGTCAGCAGATGCTGGAATCGATGTCTTCCGAATTTTTGACAGTTTAAACTGGGTCGACGGAATGAAGTTAACGATCGATGCTGTTCGCGATTCTGGAAAAATTGCCGAGGCAACAATGTGTTATACAGGGGATATTCTTGATCCATTAAGAAATAAATATAACTTACAGTATTATCAAGACTTAGCAAAAGAACTAGAGCAATGTGGTGCGCATATTTTAGGCATAAAAGATATGGCTGGGTTATTGAAGCCTGAAGCCGCTTATCAATTAATTTCCACTTTAAAAGAAACAATTGATATTCCGATTCACCTTCATACGCATGATACGAGTGGCAATGGATTATTTATGTACTCGCAAGCAATTGCAGCGGGTGTCGATATCGTTGATGTTGCGGTGAGTTCGATGGCTGGACTAACTTCACAGCCGAGTGCGAATAGCTTATACTATGCGCTTTCTGAAGCGGAGCGCCAACCGGATGTAAATATAGAGTCACTTGAGGAGTTGAGTGAGTTCTGGGAAGCGACACGAAAATATTATAGTGGCTTTGAAAGTGGCATGAACGCTCCTCATACGGAAGTCTATCAACATGAAATGCCGGGGGGACAATATAGTAATCTTCAGCAGCAAGCTAAAGCAGTTGGTCTAAAAAACCGCTGGCATGAAGTGAAAAAAATGTATCGCACTGTCAATGATATGTTTGGTGATGTTGTGAAAGTAACTCCGTCCTCTAAAGTGGTTGGAGATATGGCTCTTTATATGGTTCAAAATAACGTAACAGAAGAAGATGTCTTTGAGAGAGGAGAAACTTTAGACTTTCCAGATTCGGTAGTCGAGTTCTTCCAAGGACAACTCGGACAGCCTTATCAAGGCTTTCCTAAGAATCTTCAATACATCATTTTAAAAGGACGGGAGGCAATAACGTGCCGTCCTGGGGAATTAATGGAACCTGTTGATTTTAATCACTCTAAAGAAACGTTATTTAATGAGTTGGGTCGTCAAGTTACTGATTTTGATATTCTCTCTTATGCATTGTATCCGAAAGTTTTTATGGAATATGAGCAATTTAAAGAGAAGTTTGGCGATGTTTCTGTTTTAGATACACCAACATTCTTCTACGGATTACGACTTGGGGAGGAAATTGAAGTAGAAATTGAGCGTGGGAAGACGTTGATTGTTAAACTTATTTCGATTTCTAAACCACAGGATGATGGTCAACGGATTGTTTATTTCGAATTAAATGGTCAGCCGCGTGAAGTAAAGATCAAAGACGAAAGTGTTAAATCGAGTGTGGTTGTTCGTCAAAAAGTGGATAAAAGAAATCCAAATCAAATTGGTGCATCGATGCCAGGAACTGTAGTAAAAACACTTGTAGGAAAAGGTGATCAAGTAAAAAAAGGTGACCATTTAATGATTACAGAAGCGATGAAAATGGAAACCACTGTTCAATCTCCTTTTGACGGAGAAATAGCGGAAGTTTATGTGAAAAACGGTGAAGCAATACAAACGGGAGATTTACTAATTGAATTTAAATAGAAATAAATGATTAAGTTTGTATCTATATGTTTCGTTATTAAGTGTTGGATGCTAATTTAAATGTTGAACACTTTATATATCAACATACAAAGAGTATTATATGCGCATCGGACTCACATTGGCATTACTTTTTCAAGTTTCTACTTCTAAACTGAACCCGGTAAAAAATAGAGATTATTTTATTAGAAAAGTCTGTGATCACAATTTGATCACAGACTTAAATAAATTAAGTTTATTATTGTTATTTTAAATTCTTCACTACCTCTGGAAATGCACTACAATAGACTTTACACACTCTCTTGATCTCGTAAGTCGTTAAAGCGAGAAGATACACTTGTCGATCAAAGACCAAAGAATACCAAAGATTGGAACGATGAGTGTAAAGATTCTCTTTCTAGCAGCAGACTATCGAATCAAAAACAAACCCAACTAGGAATGTAGAAGAAACTAGTCTGTTAGATGTTGTACATATTCATCTTAGGGTTTAGTGGATCAGGTAAATGTGGAAGTAGGAGGGAACTTTAGGTTTCCCTCTTTTGTAAGACATTGGAGGATATTTTTGTTGATGAGTGCAGATGTGCAAAAAACCAGCATGAACTACCATGCTGGTTTTTCTTTTAGCCATCTCAATTAAAATTTTACAGCAACTTTTTCAACGTTTTCTAAACCGTCTGCAATAATTTTTTGTGTGCGATCAGTATACTGGTTATGTCCTTCAATTACAACTGTTTCAGGATTGGTAATACCCCAGAACCCAGAAGCCAACGAGAGTTATTACAAGTACATCATTGTGCAGACTATTGAACATTAAACGGACCGAAAAACAATACAGTTTTCGCAAAGGGTACTGTATTGTAAAGAAAGGGGGAGGTAACAGCGTGTATTTAGATGAACGAAGTGCTAACATACTAAAAATTGTACAGCAATCGCCCAATCTAAAGATGAGTGAACTTGAGGTGAAAACTGGTCTTACTCGAAGGCAAATACAATATGGTATAGGAAAAGCTAATGACTGGCTTAAATCTCTTGGATATCACCTTATAAGTTATAACCGGGAAGTTGGTTATTTCTTGCCTGATAAAATTCGAGATGAGCATTTGCAAATAAAGCTTACTAAACGCACCTATGTGTTTTCAGAGGCAGATCGAGAAAAGGTCTTTTACCTTATGCTATTGCTTAGTCTGGAACCTTTATCTGTATATCACTTTCAATCAATCACAGGAATTTCCCGTAATACAGTGTTGAAAGATATACAACAGCTTAAGGAAAAAGCTCGATTACTACAACTTAAAATCCAATATTCTAAGCAGAATGGTTACGTAGTAAAAGGCGATAGTAACATTAAGAGATACATTATGGAAAAACTCATACATGATGTATTGAATAGTCCAAGTAGTAACCTCATTATTGAGTGCATATGGGGAGATCGAGAAGAACAAATTCGCTCTATACAGTTGCAATTGGAACAAATTGAACGACAATTGGGCATTACGTTTACTGATGAACGACTACAAGAACTGACCTATTTGTTTTTATGTACAGGTCAGTTAATTGAAAAGGGAGAAGCTTTATCTTCTATGCAAAGCTGGGAAGAGTTGGCTTCTACTAAGGAATACAAACTGGTTAAGCAAATGACAGAATCTAATGTCTTTCAATCTGTTTGGAATCAAACTGAACGATTGTATGGAACCTTACACCTATTAAGCATGAATCGAACGAAAGATGTATCCCCGTTACAAGAGGATAATGTCATTCAAGAACTCTTACGAGAAATAGTGGAAGAGTTTGAAAGGTTAGCTTGCATACACTTGCAGGACAAGGATTTGTTCTATCAACAACTATATGTTCACTTTAGACCTGCGTATTATCGTATGAAGTATCGTATTTCACTGAAAAATACAATGACTGAGCGGATTCAAAAGGTATACCCTGAGCTATTTCATCTTACGAAAAAATCCTTATGGCCAGTAGACCAAGCGATAGAATATTCCGTTCCAGATGATGAGATCGCATATTTTACGATTCACTTTGGAGGATGGCTTCGTAGACAAGGAACTACATTAGACGACCGAAAGCGAGCTATTGTTGTATGCCCAAATGGGATTGGGATTAGTAATATTTTAGTCTTTACCTTACGGGAATTGTTTCCAGATGTTTTATTTTTAGATGTTTTATCCGTTCGAGATACAGTTAATTATCCCCTATCATATGATTTAGTGTTTTCAACTGTTCACCTTAGAACAAAAGCAGCATTATTTGTAGTACCGCCTATTTTAGAAATGCAGGACAAGCAAAATCTACGTCAGCAAGTGATGCAAGAGTTGTATGGATATACACCGAAAAACTTGGATGTTGCTTCCTTGTTAAAAGTTATTTCTCAATATGCAACAATTCATGAACCGAGTCAACTTGAACAAGCTCTTCAGTCACATATATATATTCATACACCAAAAATAAACAAACATTCATTGGAGGGGGCAGAGAAACCAGTGTTACAAGAATTACTCACATCACAAACTATTCAATTGCAATCCCGTGTTTCTGATTGGAAAGAAGGGGTTAGAGTGGCATCCCAGCCTCTTGTCGAATTAGGAACAGTAGAAGAAAGATATGTAGAAGCCATGATTCAATCTATTGAAGATAATGGTCCATACGTAGTTATTACTCCAGGAGTAGCCATACCTCATTCACGTCCTGAACAGGGAGTGCGTTCATTATCAATGAGTCTTTTGAAATTAGATAAAGCAGTAGATTTTGCACCAGATAAACCTGTTCGACTAATTATTGTATTGGCTGCTGCAGATAGTGAGTCACATTTGCGTGCATTAGTACAGTTAACACAAATGTTAGGTGAACCATCTAACATCGAGGATATTTTACAAAGTCCAGATAAATCAGTGTTATTAGATTACATTCAGAGATATTCAGAGGAGGAAGTATCATGAAAATTATGGTTGTATGCGGAAATGGATTAGGAAGCAGTTTTATTATGGAAATGAATATAAAAAAGGCATTAACAGAAATGGGGAAAACAGCAGAAGTAGATCATACGGATTTAACGTCAGCAAGAACGGTACAAGCAGATCTTTTCATTGGTGCTGCGGATATTGTAGGACAATTGGATGATGGAAGTCGAACGATTGTGACATTAGAAAATATGATGAGCATTCCAGAAATTACATCTAAACTAGAATCGCATTTAGTATAACAAAAGGGGGAAATAGCATGAAAATCATGGTAGTTTGCGGAAATGGATTAGGAAGCAGTTTTATTATGGAAATGAATGTGAAGAAAGCGTTAACGGAAATAGAAAAGACAGCAGAAGTAGATCATACAGATTTAACATCAGCAAGAACCGTACAGGCAGATCTTTTCAGTGGTGCTGCGGATATTGTAGGACAATTGGATGATGGAAGTCGAACGATTGTGACATTAGAAAATATGATGAGTATTCCAGAAATTATATCTAAGATAGAACCACATTTATTATAATACAGAGAAGAAGGGGGAGAAGATTATGTTAGAAATAATAATGAAAGATATTTTAGGGACGCCGGCTATACTGGTAGGACTTTTCGCCCTTATCGGATTATTATTACAACGTAAAGCCACTACAGATATTGTATCTGGTACTTTAAAAACAATAATGGGCTTTGTTATTATTGGAGCAGGTGCGGGAGTGCTTATTGGGTCACTAGATATATTTAGTCAAATGTTTAACTATGCCTTTAACGTTCAAGGAGTGATCCCAAACAATGAGGCGATTGTGGCCGCTGCACAAAGCAAGTTTGGAACATTCACTGCCCTTATCATGGTATTCGGGATGATTGTTAATATTCTCCTTGCACGCTTTACTCCTTTTAAGTATATATTCTTAACTGGTCATCATACATTGTTTATGGCATGCTTAATCGCGGTTACACTATCAGTTGGTGGACTACAAGGTGCTCCGCTTGTTATCAGCGGTTCTATTATCCTAGGTTTATGTATGGTGCTATTCCCTGCTATGATACAGCCATATGTAAGACAAATTACAGGAAGCAATGATTTTGCAATTGGGCACTTTGGTACAATTGGATACTTTATTTCTGCAAAAGTTGGGAAATGGTTTGGAAATAAGGAAAATTCAACTGAACATATTAAGGTTCCTAAATCTCTTGGGTTTTTACGAGATACATCAGTAGCTGTTTCACTTACTATGGTAATATTCTTTGTTGTTGTAGCGTTGTTTGCTGGTCAAAGATATATTGAATCAACCCTCTCGGGAGGATCGAATTTTATTGTGTTCTCTTTGATGCAGGCGATTACGTTTGCCGCAGGGGTATTCATTATCCTAGCTGGTGTACGTATGTTGATTGCAGAAATTGTTCCTGCATTTAAGGGGATTGCTGAGAAAGTTGCACCAAATACTAAGCCAGCATTAGATTGCCCAACGGTATTTCCATTTGCGCCAAATGCAGTTATTATCGGGTTTCTGTTTAGCTTTATAGCTGGACTTTTATCAATGTTTTTTCTACCTATTATGGGTTTAAAGGTAATTGTTCCAGGTTTAGTGCCACACTTTTTTACAGGTGCAGCCGCTGGGGTATTTGGAAATGCTACAGGTGGTCTACGCGGAGCTATATTTGGCTCACTTGCTAACGGAATTATTATTAGTTTCATCCCAGCAGTTTTATTAGTTTTAATGGGGGATATTGGTTTTGAAGGAACAACATTTGGAGATCCAGACTTTGGAGTAATTGGAATATTAATCTTAGCCATTTTGAAACTATTTGGAGCAGCATAATAGAAAATAGTAGTTACTATAAGTCTATAATAGTAAGAATATTAAGTAATCGAAATAATTGTACAGTTTTCCACTGTGCAATTATTTCTTAAACCTTTGAAAAAAACACTTTTTAATATTCTGTTTTTTTGATTACTACATTATAAATAGTTTAAAAAAATAAGATTTGTAGATTTTAAGTTTAGTTTGGATCTAGCAGAGTTTTGTTAAATAAATTTATATTCCGATGAATTAATAAATAGAGGAGCTCTAAATAATGAACAATTTTAATGAACTTGATAACCTTGCAATTAATACGATTCGTACCTTGTCAATAGATGCTATTGACAAGGCCAACTCCGGACATCCTGGTTTACCTATGGGAGCTGCTCCTATGGCTTATGAATTATGGGCCAAGCATATGAATCATAATCCAAACAATCCAACATGGTTTAATAGAGATCGTTTTGTTTTGTCAGCTGGGCATGGTTCGATGTTATTGTACAGTCTATTACACTTATCGGGTTATGATCTATCAATGGAAGATATTAAAAACTTTCGTCAATGGGATAGTCGAACACCAGGTCATCCCGAATTTGGACACACACCAGGTGTAGAAGCAACGACCGGTCCTTTAGGACAAGGAATTGCAATGGCAGTTGGGATGGCTATGGCCGAACGTCATCTCGCAGCAACATATAATAAAGAGGGGTACGAACTGGTTAACCATTTTACCTATAGCATTTGTGGAGATGGAGATTTAATGGAAGGTGTATCTGCAGAAGCTGCTTCACTAGCAGGACATTTAAAATTAGGCCGACTTATCGTATTATACGATTCAAACGATATCTCACTTGATGGTGACCTAAACCGTTCCTTCTCCGAAAGTATAGAAAGCCGTTTTAACGCCTACGGATGGCAAGTAATTCGTGTAGAAGATGGGAATAACTTGGTGGAGATTCAAAAAGCGATTGAAGAAGCAAAGAATGATTTAAATCGTCCGACTTTGATTGAAGTCAAAACAACTATTGGTTATGGATCACCAAACTTTGCAGGTACATCTGATGTACACGGTGCACCACTAGGAAAAGAGGAAATAAAACTAACAAAGGAAGCATATAAGTGGACATTCGAAGAAGAATTCTTTGTTCCTGAAGAAGTATATAGCCACTTCCAGTCACTTGTAGTGAAGGCAGGGCAAAGGAAAGAAGAAGTGTGGAATAAATTATATGCTGCTTATAAAGAAGAATATCCCGAGTTATCTAGACAGTTGGACTATTCTATCAATAATGAACTTCCAGAAAGGTGGGCAGATCAGCTACCGTCATATGAAATAGGGACAAGCCTAGCATCTCGTGCATCTTCAGGTGAGACAATAAATGCTATTGCAAAAGCCATCCCCCAATTATTTGGTGGATCAGCTGATTTAGCAGGTTCAAACAAAACAACGATTAAAGATGCTGGTGACTTTTTTGCAACTGATTATGCAGGACGTAACATTTGGTTTGGTGTGCGTGAGTTTGCAATGGGGGCAGCGTTAAATGGAATGGCTCTGCATGGTGGTCTTAAAGTGTTTGGGGGTACATTTTTTGTATTCTCTGACTACCTTCGTCCCGCGATTCGTTTAGCAGCCTTAATGAAATTACCGGTCACTTATGTCTTCACACATGACAGTGTCGCGGTAGGAGAAGATGGTCCAACTCATCAGCCGATTGAACAACTGGCTGCTTTAAGAGCCTTACCGAACATTAGTGTGATTCGTCCGGCAGATGGAAATGAAACAGTAGCCGCATGGCAACTTGCGATGGAATCTACTGAAACTCCGACGGCTTTGATCTTGTCTCGCCAAAATCTCCCTACAATAGCCGGAACGAAGGAACATGCCTATGAGGGTGTCAGAAAAGGAGCATATGTGGTTTCTCAATCCGAAACGGAGGCACCACAGGCACTTTTGTTGGCAACAGGTTCAGAAGTGCAGTTAGCTTTAGAAGCACAGCGTGAGTTAGCTAAGGAAAACATCCCAGTATCCGTCATTAGTTTTCCATCATGGGATCGATTTGAAGCCCAATCAAAAGAATACAAAGAATCAATCCTTCCATCCGATGTGAAGGCACGATTAGCAATTGAAATGGGATCACCTTTAGGATGGGAGCGTTATGTAGGAGACCATGGGGACGTTTTGGCTATTAACGCTTTCGGTGCTTCGGGTGCAGAATCCAAGGTCTTGAAGGAATACGGTTTTACCGTAGACAATGTCGTGTGTAAAGTAAGAGAGTTATTGAGGGTTACATTATAAAGTAAGAGAGCTTATATGGAGCGATCAAAATGGTTGAAAAAATTTATCTAATAACTAGCGAGTCTGGAATACACGCAAGACCTGCTAGTTTATTAGTTAACAAGATTAAGCTATTTTCTTCAGTAGTGATACTTGAGTATAAAGGGATTTGGGTGAGTTTAAAATCCATAGAGGGTGTATTAGCGTTAGCCATCCCATATGGAGAAACTATTAAAATAATTGCTCAAGGCGATGATGAAGAACATGTGCTATCAACTATAGAAAAAATGATGAAAACAGAAGGTCTAGGTGTATGAAATACGTTTTATGTTTGATAATTTAAATAGAATAATAAAATAATGGAGGCGGCTATGAAGTTTTTTATTGATACAGCAAATCTTGAGGAGATCAAAAAAGCATATAGAATTGGTATTTTAGCAGGTGTCACAACCAATCCTTCTTTAGTAGCTAAAGAAGGTGTGAAATTCGAAGAACGTATTGCAGAAATCTGCCAAGCAGTTCCACATGTAGAATCCGTATCGGCTGAAGTAACTCCCGATGCGCTTACAGCTGATGAAATGATCGCTCAAGCTGAAGAGCTTATTAAAATTAACGGTGGGGATGAGAAAGTTACGATTAAACTCCCAATGACATTAGCTGGTTTAGAGGCTTGCCGTTATCTTGCAGACAAAGGTGTTAAAACCAATGTTACACTTATTTTTACAGTCAACCAAGCACTCTTGGCTGCCCGTGCAGGTGCCACATATGTTTCTCCATTCTTAGGGCGTTTGGATGATATTTCTGAAGATGGTGTTCAATTAGTAAGCAAGATTGTTGAATTATTCCGTATTCAAAACTTAGAGTCACAAATTATTGCAGCTTCTATTCGACACCCAGATCATGTAACCCGTGTAGCTATGGCTGGTGCTCACATTTCAACTGTTCCTTATAGTGTTATTGAGCAACTTTCTAAGCATCCACTAACGGATCAAGGTCTAGAAAAATTCGCTGCTGATTGGGAGAAAGCGAATAATAAATAGAAAATAGCATTTGATTAGTCTGGGAAATTTTTAAAAAAGGTGTTTATATAAGTCAACAGCCTAAGGTTCTGACATTAGACTTTAGGCTGTTGGTAGTTTGATTATCCAATTTGACTAAATGCGTTGAAAAATGAAGGAAAATGGGTAGGGATGTGTGAAGAAATGGCTGGAGATGAAATTACGGTCCCTATCCTTCTTGGATTAGGAGTAGACGAATATTCTATGAGCGCTACTTCTATTTTAAAGGATTTATCATTGAAAGCTAAGGAAGGTCACGAATGGAAGGTCGACGGGCTTTAACTAACGGAGGAAAGACATGTTTAAAATAAAGAATGTATTGTATAAAGATAAGTGTAGTTTTAAAGCTAACCTTCAAAAGATATCATGGTATTTTTAAAATAAAAAGAAAGTCTGTGATACTAATTTGATCCCAGACTTAAGTAAATTATGTTTTTTAAAGTGAACTTGAGTTTTTACACACTTTTAAAAACCGCACTACAATAGGCTTTACGCACACCCTTCACCTTACGGAAACAAGTGCCTCGACATTGACAGGGTGGAGGTCACTGGTTCGATCTCAGTACGGGTCATTTCCTAAAAATATTAAAAACGCGCCTTCTCAGGTTTTGAGAGGCGTGTTTTTTGTTGTTGAAAAATGAAAGAAGAGGGTTTTGATCAAACTATTTTGCATTTCGTTTTTTAAGTTTGTCTTTCTGATAAAATTTAGAACCGAAGTCAGCTGCAATTTTTAAAACGTACTAAATTAAATGGTTTTTTAAATGATAATGCAACCCTTTTCACTTTTTTGTGAAAAAGTATGTATTAATTTATCTTTACAAAAAATTTATACTTAACATAGTTTGAAAGTGCTTTCATAACAAAAAAGATATGGGGGGATAGAAGATGGACAATACTTGGCTTGATAGTTGCGATTGTAATCGGTGGTGCTTCTGGTATTGGATTGAATATTTCCAATGAATTAGTAAGAAGTGGAGTAAAAGTAATTGTTGCCGATTTGAATGGAGAAGTAGGACAACAAGATAACGGCGCCTATTTTGTTAAGTGTGATGTAATAAGTAAGGAAAGTGTAGATCATAAGGTTGCAAAGACTGTTGAATTATTTGGATCAGTCGATATCCTAGTAAATAATGCGGGTGTCAACCTCCCAAGACTGCTAGTTGATGACAAAGGTGAAAAAACAGAATATGAATTAAGTGAAAAGGATTTTGATTTTATGGTGGCAGTAAACCAAAAAGGTCCTTATTTATTTGCACAGGCTTCTGCTAAAGAGATGCTTAAGCAAAAACAAGGTGTGATTATTAATGTTTCATCGGAAGCAGGTCAAGAAGGGTCTGCTGGACAAAGCTGTTACTCTGCTACAAAAGTGATAATAGGGATTTTTGAAAGCGGTTGCGTATTTTTGTAAGATTAAAAAATAGCAACAAAAAACTGTTCGAATAAATTTATGCACTACGCTAGCTTTAAAAGGAGGTTTTATATTATGGATATGATTATTCGTTTAGCAGAAGGATTTATGAATTTATTTAGGCACGGTGGAGAGGTATTTGTTGATCTAGTAACAGGAATTGTTCCGCTACTTATCATGTTACTCGTTGCGATGAATGCACTAATTCGCTTTACGGGGGAAGAGAAAGTAGAAAAGCTCGCAAAGAAATCTGGGAAAAATCCAGTTACAAGATATTTCGTGTTACCTGCTGTTGGGACATTTGTTTTAGCTAACCCTATGACTCTATCACTTGGTAGGTTTTTACCAGAAAAGTACAAACCAAGTTACTATGCAGCTGCAACGTATTCATGTCATACACACAACGGATTGTTCCCACATGTAAACCCAGGTGAATTATTTGTATTCTTAGGAATTGCAGCTGGGATTACGACGTTAGGACATGATGTAACTGAACTAGCACTTCGCTATTTCTTAGTCGGTCTTGTAACAAACTTTTTAAGAGGTTGGGTAACAGATTTGACAACAGCATATGTTGCTAAACAACAAAACATTAAACTAAAAGATACAGTTCAATTATAGGTGGTGGAAAAAATGACAATATATCATTCAATTAAAGTTTCAAAAGGTACGGGGGGATTTGGAGGACCGTTACAAATCACTCCAACCCCAGAGAAAAACAAAGTTGTTTATATTACTGGAGGGCAAAAACCTGACATTGCAGATAAAATAGCAGAATTAACTGGCTGTGAATTAGTTGATGGCTTTAAAACATCCGTTCCAGAAACGGAAATGGCATGCGTGATTATCGATTGTGGTGGAACGTTACGATGTGGATTATATCCTCAGAAAAAAATTCCAACGATTAACATTATGCCTACCGGTCAAAGTGGCCCGCTCGCAAAACATATCACAGAAGATATTTACGTTTCTGGGGTGAAAGTTGGGAATATTCAGCTCACTGAAGGTTCTGAAGCACCGCAATCAACGACTGAACAAGTAAGTAATGAAGAAGCAAAAAGTAAGGAAGGAAAGTATAGTACAAAAAAGAAGATCAGTGAACAACAAGCACCAAAAGGGTTTATGGCAAGAGTCGGAATGGCAATGGGGTCAATTACAAGTGTATTTTACCAAGCTGGACGTGAGGCTATTGATACAGTCATTAAGACAATCCTTCCATTTATGGCGTTTGTTGCCATGCTGATTGGAGTCATTACCGAGTCTGGTATTGGTGATCTGTTTGCAAAATACTTATCACCTTATGCTGGTTCCATTTGGGGATTAATTGTCATCGCACTTATATGTTCCTTTCCACTCCTATCCCCTTTTTTAGGACCTGGTGCCGTGATTGCGCAAGTGGTTGGAACGTTAATTGGGGTTGAAATTGGAAAAGGAAATATCCCTGCAAACTTAGCATTACCTGCATTATTTGCCATTAACTCTCAAGCTGCAGCAGACTTTGTTCCAGTAGGATTGGGTCTTGCAGAAGCTGAGGTTGAAACAGTAGAAGTAGGGGTTCCATCCGTTCTTTATTCAAGGTTCTTGACAGGGGCACCAACAGTCTTTATTGCGTGGTTGGCTAGCTTTGGATTATACGATAGTTAATGCTTTTTTTTGGAAAGTTGGATTCTACACATCGTAGAATCCAATATTACTTGGGCTTGGGTTGGATGACTTTTAGCATGAGCGCTACTACTAGTTTTGCCAATTATGCTTTTTTAAGATTGAGAACGGGAATTTTAAACTCTTTATTCAATTGGACCGTGCAATTTTTCGTTCCATTGTAATCTGATGTCTGTTTTAACACTTTCACAATGTTGTTGTAACACATCTATCAAGTTAGAAAGATTACGATTTTTCAGGGACTCATACATATATTGATGATCTTGATGCCGCCTTAAACTATTTTCTAGATCGTTACTATATACAACTCGAGCTAGTGAGACCTGAGGGTTAATAGAATTATAAATATCTAGAACTTTTTGATTCGATGTCCATTCAACTAGTAATTGGTGATATTCCATGTCAAGTTTGTTGTATGTTTCAAAAGAAAATGGCTGCCTTTCTAATAACGTATCCATTTGGAACAGTAATTGTTTCCATTTATCAAGTTGTTCTACTGATACATTATTGACAACTTGACCTGCAGACCAGGTTTCAATCATAAAGCGAGCATCAAGCACTTCTAAAAAATCTTTATATCTTAATTGAGTAATATAAGTTCCTTTGCGCGGCAATATTTCAATTAAACCTTCATGAACTAATTGGTTAACTGCTTCTTTGACTGGATAGCGACTCACTCCAAACTTTTCTGCCAGCTTATTAATATCAAGTTTGTCGCCTGGTACGAATATTCCACTAATAATTTCTTTTCGGAGAACCCTATATATTTGTGTTGCCAGTGCAGACGTTTCAATTATGTTTTTCAAAGTACACACATCCCTTGGTTTTTTAAAAAATAATAACATGACATGTAACATTTTAATTAAATTATAGGTGATTATAATTATGGCAGTCAATTTATTGTTTTGTAAGAAAAGCAAATTAGTAAGCATTATCAAAAAACAGTTGACTGACTAGTGAGAAAATTATAACATGTAATACAGAAGGGTGACATGTGAAATGTTACATTTCACTGAGTGTAAAAGGAGGTTGTTAAAAAGGCAATTGAATAATGTTAATAATGTAAATCGTTTGCTATCTATGAAAGTAATGGAAGGGAATGGATGGTTGTATAAAAGTATCGAAATATTTGATTTCAAATCTAATAGTTATAACAGTGAGGTGAAAGAATGGATCATAAATACTTATTAAAAATGAAAGCGATAACAAAGGTGTTCCCGGGTACAAAAGCGTTATCAAACGTTAATTTGCTAGTGGAGAAAGGTGAGGTTCATAGTTTAGTAGGAGAAAATGGAGCAGGGAAATCTACTTTAATGAAGATTATCGGAGGCGTTCATCAACCGGAGGAAGGTCAAATCTTTTTCGAAGGTAAAAAAGTAAGATTTACCAATCCAAAAGAATCACAGGAAGCTGGAGTTGGACTGGTCCACCAAGAATTAAGTTTATGTGCTCATATGACTGTTGCAGAAAACATTTATATTGGTCGATTGCCTAAGAAAAAGTCAACGATGGTTGACTATAAAAGACTTTATAAAGATTGTCAGGAAATACTTGATATTTTTAAAGTCACTTTTAAACCAAATCAAGTTGTTGGAACACTTAATATTGCAGAACAACAGATCATTGAAATTGCAAAAGCTATATCACTTGAATGTAAGTTATTAATACTTGATGAACCGACTTCCTCTCTTACTCAACCTGAATCAGAAGTTTTGTTTGAAATTATCAATATGCTGAAAAATAAAGGAGTAAGTATTCTGTATATCAGTCATCGAATGGAGGAGATATTTAGAATTTGTGATAAGGTAACTGTTTTAAGAGATGGAGAATATGTTGGTACGATTGAAACAAAAGATAGCAATGAAAACAATATCGTTAGCATGATGGTTGGGAGAGATATAGATAATAAATATCCTAATAAATCAACAAATGTTTCTAAGGAAGAAATTTTAAAAGTTAAAAACTTAAAGTCTGACGGAATGTTTAATAATGTTAGTTTTTCTTTATATAAAGGTGAGATTCTTGGTTTCTCTGGCATTGTCGGAGCAGGTAGAACAGAGGTTATGCGTACGATATGTGGGATTGATGGCAAGACGAGCGGAACAGTGTATTTAAATAATCATCCACTAAAGATTAAATCATATCGAGAAGCTATCCGCTTTGGTATTGGATACGTTCCAGAAGACAGGAAAGATCAGGGGTTATTTTTAGATCAGAGTATTCAAAGAAATTTAACAGCAGCTATTTTAGATAAAATTAAAAAGGGTGTACTCTTAAGAAAAAGTATGGAGAAGGAAATTACTCTCGAATATGTTGATCGATTATCCATTAAAATATCAGATATTCATCTTCCAGTTGATAGTTTAAGTGGGGGAAATCAGCAAAAAGTGCTTCTTGCAAAATGGATGGCGATTAAACCAAAAGTTTTAATTTTGGATGAACCTACTAGAGGAATAGACGTTGGCGCGAAGGTGGAAATTTATAAATTACTTAGAGAGCTTTCACAACAAGGGATTGGAATAATTGTTGTATCTTCAGAACTCCCTGAGGTTATTGGAATGTCTGATCGTGTAGTAGTAATGCATGAAGGCAATGTAACAGGGGTTTTGGATGGAGAAGATTTAAATGAAGAAAAGATTATGACGCTTGCTTCTGGTATTACGAATGAAAAGCAAAATAAGAAAGGAGTAATTTAATGGATATTAATAGTAATCTAAATACACTAGGAAGATTGAGGTCTAGTAATTTATTTAAAGTAGCATTTGGTTTTAGAGAAACGAGTTTGATCATCATCATTTTATTAGTGTCTAGTTCACTTAGTATTTTTTCTCCATATTTTTTAACAAATAGTAATCTTTCATCAATGGGAATTGCTTTAGTAGCAGATGGAATTATAGCGATTGGTATGACGGTTGCTCTAGTTTCAGGGAACTTTGACCTTTCGGTAGGATCAATAATGGGGTTAGCAAGTGTAGTAGCTGGTACTTTGTTTTTGGCAGGGTATGACATTTGGGTGGCTTGTACAATAGCTATTATAGCTGGGTTAACATGTGGATTAATAAATGGTTTTTTTGTAGGGAAAGTGGGACTTAATCCTTTTATCACAACTTTAGCTATGATGGGAATTGCCAGGGGAGTGGCTTACATATTTACAGAGGGTTCCCCGGTCTCACTTAGAGGTGTTCCTGAAGTTTTTAGGTTTATTGGAACTGGAAGTGTCGCTGGAATCCCATTTATCATTCTTTTACTTATTGGAGTTACTTTAGTCGTCGACTATTTAATGAGGCGATCAGAACCATTCCGGAAGGTTTATTATATAGGAAGTAATGAAAAAGCTGCGATTTTATCGGGTATTAACGTGACTAAAGTTAAGATGGGAGTATTTTTATTAACTGCTTTATTAGCTAGTATTGCGGGAATAATTGCTTTAGCAAGATTCGGGGTTGCTACACCTACAACAGGTGAAATGGCAGAGTTGCGAGCTATTGCTGCGGCGGTAATTGGAGGTACAAGTTTAAAAGGAGGTGAAGGTTCAATATTTGGTGCCGTACTCGGAGTCCTTTTGTTGGCAGTTATTAATAACGGTCTTGTATTGCTTAGTGTTTCAGTTTATTGGCAGCAATTTGTTACATTCTTAATTCTACTGGTAGCGGTTACAATTGATCATTTAAGTCACAGAAAAACGAAAACTACTTAAACTAAACTAGATTTAGGGGGGAAATTTTATGTTGGAAAAAATGAAAGATTTTATTTTGTTGAGTATTTTTAGCTTCTTTATAGTAGCGCTTGTTGGTTGTAGTTCAGATGCTAGTGTGGCAAAGCAGCCAGAATCTGCATCAGAAACAACCGTGTCTGAAGCTCCTTTTGAAGGTAGTAAGGATGAAGTTTATTATGTCATTTCGTTTTTATCTGGTTTAGATTATTGGAAAAGTGTATTTGATGGTTTTCAAAAAGCAGGGGATCAATTTGGTGTAGAAACTAAATATACAGGAGATCCTGGATACGATATTAACCAATCTGTAGCTGTATTCGAACAAGTAGCTGCAACAAAGCCTGCGGGTATAGCTGTAGCGGCTATTAATGCTGATGCACTAGAAGGTCCAATAAATCGCGCTCGTGAACAAGGAATAGAAGTTGTAACATACGATAGTGACTCTCCCGAGAGTGATCGGTCTTCATTTTTATCTACAGGAAATGCTGCTGCTGGCGAAATTGCGGCTACACATATGGCAGAGTTGATGGACGAAGAAGGGGAAATTGCCTTATTATACACAATCGGGCAACAAAATGTGGAAGAAAGAATTACCGGTTTTGTAACTGCTATAGAAAAACAATATCCAAATATGAAAGTGGTTGTTCGTGCTAACGATAGTGGAGACCAAACAGAAGGCGCACGTGCTCTTGCAGCTGAATTACAAGCGAATCCTAATATTAAAGGTGTATTTGCTGCAAATGGAGTAGCTGGATTAGGGGCAGCGACAGCTGTTCGCGAAGCTGGTAAAAGAGACCAGATTAAAATTATCGGTTTTGACACAGATAGTGCTTTGTTAGATATGGTAAGTGAGGGGGAAGTAGATGCCACGATTGCGCAAGGTACTGAAAATATGGGCTATTGGTCAATGGCATTTCTCTATCATTTAAAACATGATCTAGCTCCTGAAAGCTTGCCAGGCTTTGTGGATACAGGAGTTAACATTGTTACAAAAGAGAATGTTGAAGAATTTTATGTTGAATAAATAAGAACAATAGGGATTCTAATTGTAGAATCCCTACTTTGTAACTACAAGGAGGAGAATTATGGAGTATAGAGTGCTTGGAAAGACAGGACTTGAAGTATCAAAATTAAGTTTTGGAGCATCTTCATTAGGATCGGTGTTTCGAAATATTGATGAAAATGAAGGGATTAGAGCGGTACATACGGCTATTGACTTAGGGGTGAACTTATTAGACGTATCTCCTTACTATGGGCTAACAAAAGCAGAATCTGTATTAGGTAGAGCGTTAGAACAGATACAAAGAAATAAGTACATTCTTTCGACGAAGGCCGGTCGGTATGGAGATAATGACTTTAACTTTTCAAAACAAACCATTGTTAACAGTGTGGAAGAGAGTTTGAAGCGTCTTAAAACGGATTATATTGATATTCTTCACCTACATGATATTGAATTTGGATCGTTGGATCAAATTATGGAAGAAAGTATTCCAACTTTACAATCATTAAAGAAAGAAGGAAAAATTCGTTTTATAGGTGTGTCAGGTTTACCACTTAAAATTTTTAAGACGGTATTGTCTCAAAGTAATGTAGATACAATTTTATCATACTGTCATTATTCACTTAATAATACGACTTTAATAGATCTTCTAAAAGAGATTAACAACACAAACGTAGGGGTGATCAATGCATCGCCTTTCTCAATGGGATTGTTAAGTAAAAGAGGAGCGCCACCTAAACTGGCACCTATGTCAAGGACACAATAAAAAAAGAGATTAAGCAACTAGAAGATGATTCCTATATTGAATAGGG
>NZ_JAXBLX010000013.1:0-125262 GCF_037027555.1 Halalkalibacter kiskunsagensis
AACCGAAATTCATCTCCCCCTTACCGTTGGGCTTTGCCCTTCACACGCTTGAAGAGGGAGACTTCTTTCGGAAAAACATTAAATAAAAAAGCCGATCATAAAGCCAAACTGGCCTTATCACCGGCTACTTACATTTCTGGTATTTCTAGTGAAATTCTCCCTAATATGCCTGAGCGCATCTCTCTTAGTATGATTTCTGCAGCCTTATCGTAATCGACATAGCCACCTCCTAGTAAACAGCCACGTTTTTTACCAATCTCATCAAAAAGAGCTACCCCTTCTTCTGGAACATGATTTAATTTATAACGTTCCTGCACTAAAGTTGGATAGTGGTCTTTTAAATAATTAAGGATAAACAGAGCAATGTCCTGAAAATCTAATAATTCATCTTTAATTGCCCCTGTTGCAGCTAGACGATAGCCAATGATTTGATCCTCAAACTTCGGCCATAAAATACCTGGTGTATCAAGTAATTCTAATTCAGTCCCTACTTTAATCCATTGCTGTTTCTTTGTTACACCTGGTCTATCCCCAACCTGGGCTGTACGCTTAGATGCAAGTCGATTAATTAACGTTGACTTACCTACGTTTGGTATGCCTAAAATCATTGCCCGAATAGCCCTTGGTTTCATTCCTTTAGAAATCATTTTGTCAATGATTGGCTTGGCCAACTGCTTGCATGCACCTGGGATTTTTTCCGTCCCTTTCCCTGTTTGTGCATTGATAGAAAGTACAGTAGCGCCTTTTTTTTCAAAGTACATCTTCCACTTTTCTGTCACAAATTGATCAGCCAGATCTGCTTTATTAAGTAATATTAAACGTGGCTTATGAGCTACGATTTCATCGATCATTGGATTACGAGAAGCTAATGGAACTCGTGCATCTAGAAGTTCTATCACAACATCAATAAATTTAAGTTTTTCGGTCACTTCTCTTCTTGCTTTTGCCATATGACCCGGAAACCACTGAATGGTCAAAATACCCCTCCTCTTCTAATTCGCAATTCGAATATTTGATACAGGCCAAAATACAACATTAGCTTTCCCGATTACTTCATCGATATGAATGGTTCCAATATCACGACTATCTTTGCTTCGACCTCGGTTATCTCCTAATACAAATAGTTCATTTTCAGGAACTGTAATAACTGAAAAGTCTCGTGTTAGTCTTTCCCCATTATACGATTGCTTTAGTTCATCTAAGTATGGTTCTTCTACAGCTTCGCCATTTACATAAAGAATGTCATTCTTAAATTCAATTGTATCTCCGGGTAAGCCTATTACACGTTTAATATAATCTTTTCCTGCCGGAGCATGGAAAACGATAATATCAAACCGCTCTGGTTCACCAAAAGAGTAACTGATTTTATTTACAATCATCCTATCGCTATGTTCAAGAGTTGGAATCATTGACTCTCCATCAACGATTACTGGAGCAAATAAAAAATGGCGGATAACAAATGCAAGGATAAGCGCAATAACGATTGCTTTCAGCCACTCCCATGATTCTTTCTTCTCCTTACTCATGCTAATTCCTCCATATATGTAATTCATCACAAACAATAGTTTACCACATTCTAGGATCGATGTCGGCTTTTATCTGATCATCAACTTTGGCTCTTATTCATCATTTGTAATAGCTCTGTTCGTTTCTGCTCTTTATAGCTGACTTTAGGCGTAAGACACCTCTCACGCCATTGGCAGCGACTTCGCTCATTGCTTTGAGGTCGTAAAAAAAGAGCTTAGTTTCCTAAGCTCTTTCCTCGCTCTATTATCGAATTTCTTTAATACGAGCTTTTTTACCACGTAGGCTACGTAGGTAGTAAAGTTTAGCACGACGTACTTTACCGCGACGCTTCACTTCGATCTTCGCGATCTTTGGTGAATGTAATGGGAATGTACGCTCAACTCCTACACCGTACGAAATCTTACGCGCTGTGAAAGTTTCGCTGATTCCAGTACCACGACGCTTAATAACAACGCCTTCGAATAACTGAATACGCTCACGAGTTCCCTCAACAACTTTAACGTGGATAACTAAAGTGTCACCAGGACGAAACGCTGGAAGATCACTACGTAGTTGCTCACTAGTAATTTCACGGATAATGTTGTTCATATAATTCCACTCCTTCCATACAGATGCTCATGTCAGCTATATACTACAGCGGAACATCGTAATAACAGGCCTTAAGCCACAAAAACTATAATACCACATTTGTCCGTCTATCACAAGGTTTAGTTATTCATTTCTAACAAATTCTTTGAGCCATTTTTGCTCTTGTTCCGTTAAATCTTTATCTTTAAGTAAATCAGGGCGCCTTTCCCATGTTCGTCTAAGAGATTCGCGATGGCGCCACTCATCAATATTTTTATGATGACCTGATAATAACACGTCCGGTACTTTCATTCCGCGAAAATCAGCAGGTCTAGTATAATGGGCATGTTCTAATAATCCTGTAGAGAAGGAATCTGTAATAGCTGATTGATCGTTTCCAAGCACACCTGGTAGCAGTCTTGTTACACTATCAGCTATAACCATTGCACCGAGTTCCCCACCTGTTAACACAAAATCACCTATCGAAATCTCATCAGTTACAAGAAATTGCCTGACACGTTCATCATAGCCCTCATAGTGGCCGCATAACAAAATTATATGGTCTTCCATCGCAAACTCTTCTGCCTTCTGCTGTGTGTAGCGCTCTCCTTGAGGACAGAGCATAACAACTCGTGGTTTTGACTTACTACCTTGTTGTAAATCTTCAACTGCATCGAAAAACGGCTGAGCACGCAAAACCATTCCTGCTCCACCGCCATATGGATAGTCATCTACTTTTCGATGCTTATTGTCTGCATAATCTCTGAAATCTACAACTTGATAGTCAACCGCGCCAGACTCCTGTGCATGTTTTAAAATTGAGGAACCAAAGACGTTTGTAAACATATCAGGGAATAGGGATAATACATCAATTCTCATTCCGCTAATCCTTCTAATAAATGTACACGAATGACTTTATTCTCTAAGTCAATATCTTTCACAACGTCTTCAATGTATGGCAACAAAATATCTTTTCCACCACCTAAACGCTGTACAACCCAGACATCATTCGCTCCTGTTTCAAAGATTTCTTTTACCTTACCAAGCTCTTCACCTGATTCAGTTATCACCGTTGAACCAATAATTTCATGATAATAAAACTCGTTTTCCTCTAACTCCTCTAGGTATTCTTCTGAAACATATAAAGTAGATCCTTTAAATTGTTCCACGTCATTTATTGAATGATACCCTTCAAACTCGAGTAGATCAAAGTTTTTATGACGACGATGATGACGAACGACGACAGAAATCTCCTTGTTTTCATTTTCATTTTTGATCATCAGTTTCGTTCCTACTTGATAGCGGTCGTCAGCAAAGTCAGTAGATGAAATAACGCGAATTTCACCTCTAACTCCATGAGTATTTACAATCTTTCCAACTTTAAACCATTCAGTCATCCTCATTCCTACCTTCTCGAATTTCTTGTACAATTCCATCTTTTATTATAATCTCAGGCATAGAGCCTAAGCCTGTCCACATATCGCCTTCATTTATTTCAATAATGCTTTCTGCTGTACCTTCACGAATTTCTGTTCCAATTTGTAATTGATTGATCTGTTGAATTTTAAATGAAAGAGCTTGAATACTGTCTTCTCGCTTTTTGATGTCTTTATTATATCGTGCTCGCAATTGTTGCTGTTCATGCTTCGTAACACGATCTTTAGTTGCTCTATGTAATTGAAAATTTAATTGGTCAATTTCACGCTTATATTGTATTAATCCTTCTTCATACTGCTGGATGATCGATGCTTTCTTTGCTTTTGTTAACACTTGCTTTATGACGACATTTTGTATTAACTTCATCATGCACCCCTAGAGCTAGAAAGTTCTTACTGATTCACATTGGTATTATGACTGCATTCCCTGCACTAAAACCTTATAGGTTGTTCAAAAAAGGGAATCCACCCTTTCTAAATACTTATAGATATACAAAAAGGGAGAGGTTATCCCTCACCCTTTTCTTGCGTTACTAATCCACGATGTCTAATCGTACTTTTTGCGATGGAGTTGCGGCATAAACAACCGAACGTATCGCTTTAATAGTCCGACCTTGCTTACCTATGACCTTTCCCATATCGTCAGGGTGAACGGTTAATCGTAAAGTAAGGTTTTTCCCTTCTTCAACTGCCTCCACTTGAACTAAATCTGGTTGGTCAACAAGTGCTTTTACAATGTGTTCAACTAACGCTTTCATTGAATTCTCCTTTTATTCATCTTAAAAAAGAGAGGCAATGGCTTCGCACGCTTCAATTATACCTAACAGCGTCTACGCTCATCGCTACGAGTTATAAGAAAAAGGTAAAGTTCAACCTTTTTGAATTGGCATGGCTCCACTCACTGCGCGTCAGAGAAAATCACTCATAACTGACTTAAACCCTTGCACTGGTTTCGCTCATACTTCAAGAGTGAACAAAAAGGTAAAAATCAACCTTTTTGTTCACTCTCTCTTACTTCTGGTTCTTTGCGTTGTGTAACTTTTCCATTAACCCTTCTTTAGAGAAAAGGTTGCGAACTGTATCAGATGGCTTTGCACCTTTTAACATCCAGTCTAGAGCTTTCTCTTCAGCAATATCAACTTTTGCTGGTTGAGTTAGTGGGTTGTACGTTCCAATCTCCTCGATGAAACGACCATCACGCGGTGCGCGAGAATCTGCTACTACTACACGATAAAATGGGGCCTTCTTAGAACCCATACGCTTTAAACGAATTTTTACTGCCATTCGTGGGACACCTCCAAAATTATTCACACAAAATTTTATATTATCATCAATTTTTCTAGTTTGCAACTAGAAAAATGGATTTCCAAAAATTAAAATGGAAGTTTGAAACCTCCAAGACCCTTTCCTCTTTTCTTTCCTTTACCTGAGGTCATACCGGTCATTTGTTTCATCATCTTCTTCATGTCTTCAAACTGCTTTAACAGACGATTAACATCTTGAATCGTCGTTCCACTGCCTTTAGCAATTCGGCGTCGTCTGCTAGCATTCATCAGGCTTGGATCTTGCTTTTCTTTCTTCGTCATCGAACGAACGATTGCTTCAACTTTGCTGATTTGCTTATCATCCACCTGTAAATCTTTCATACCCTTTGCTTTGTTCATCCCAGGCATCATATTTAGTAATTCATCAAGTGGTCCCATATTTCGAACTTGATCAAGCTGCTCAAGAAAATCATCAAATGTGAAATCCATCGTCCGCATTTTCTTTTCAAGTTCACGGGCTTTTTCTTCATCAACATTTGTTTGGGCTTTTTCGATTAGAGAAAGTACATCACCCATTCCAAGAATTCTAGAAGCCATACGGTCTGGATGGAATGGCTCAAGCTGATCAATTTTTTCACCCATACCAGCAAACTTAATTGGTGTATTGGTAACGGCCTTAACCGAAATTGCTGCACCACCGCGTGTATCTCCATCAAGCTTTGTCAATACAACACCCGTTACATCGAGTTGTTCATTAAAACTTTCTGCAACGTTGACAGCATCTTGACCAGTCATTGCATCGACTACAAGTAAAATTTCATCAGGACTTGCAATTTCTTTTACTTGTTTCAATTCATCCATTAACGTTTCGTCGATATGCAAACGACCTGCTGTATCTATTAAAACATAATCAAGATGGTCTTCTTTTGCCTTTGCAATTGCTTGTTTAGCAATCTCAACTGGACTCACCTTATCACCTAAAGTGAAAACCGGCATACTTAATTGCTTCCCTAATGTCTCTAACTGCTGAATCGCAGCAGGTCTGTATATATCAGCAGCAACTAATAGCGGGTTTCGATTATGTTTCTTCCGCAAATGGTTCGCAAGCTTTGCTGTTGTCGTTGTCTTACCTGCCCCTTGAAGACCGACCATCATGACGACAGTTGGTGACTTAGGTGCAACAGCGATCTTGCTTTGCTCTCCCCCCATTAATGTTGTTAACTCTTCATTAACAACTTTAATGACTTGTTGTCCTGGCGTTAAGCTTTTCATAACTTCTTGCCCAAGTGCTTTTTCTTTCACGCTGGCAATAAATTGTTTGACAACTTTAAAATTAACATCCGCTTCTAGTAGAGCTAGTCGAACTTCTCGCATCATTTCTTTAACGTCTTGTTCACTTACTTTTCCTTTGCCACGGATTTTGGTTAACGTCCCTTGCAGTCGTTCCGCTAAACCTTCAAATGCCATGTTGTCGCCTCCTAGTCCAATTTCTCAAGAGATTCAAGCAGTGACATAATCTCTTCAGGAGTCGCATTTACTTTGATTGCTGTTTTCATCTGAGTCACGAGCTCCGTACGCTTCTCAAACTTCGAAAGAAGCATTAACTTAACTTCGTAATCTTCTAACATCACTTCCGTACGTTTAATGTTATCATAAACGGCTTGGCGACTAATTTCAAACTCCTCAGCAATCTCACCTAACGATAAATCATCTAGATAATACAATGACATATACTTCCGCTGTTTCTGTGTTAGCAATGACTGATAGAAATCGAATAAATAATTCATCCTAAGTGCCTTATCTAACACACAACCAACTCCTTGTTAAGTGTTTTTCCTTTACGAGATTATATGTTACAACATCAGTGTTTAAGTGTCAAGTTTTTTTCTTAACATCACTTAAATGCACCTGGTTCTCTCTTGATTTTCTATTCTTCTTCTACTGCTTCAGCCTCGACAAGTTCACGGAACAGCCCGTACACAAATTGCTCAGCATCAAATACTTGAAGGTCATCCATTTGTTCCCCAAGCCCGACAAATTTAACTGGAATCTCAAGCTCATGACGAATCGCTAGGACAATTCCACCCTTTGCGGTTCCATCAAGCTTTGTCAACACGATCCCTGACACATCAGTGGTTTTCCCGAACGTTTTTGCCTGTGACATCGCATTTTGACCTGTTGTTGCATCGAGAACTAATAGTACTTCATGCGGCGCACCAGGAATTTCACGTTCTATGACACGCTTAACTTTTTCTAGCTCATTCATAAGATTTACTTTATTTTGAAGACGTCCTGCTGTATCACAGAGTAACACATCAATATTCCGGGACTTTGCTGCTTGCACAGCGTCATACATAACAGCAGCTGGATCGGATCCCTCTTGTTGCTTTATAACATCTACACCAACACGTTCTCCCCAAACTTCAAGTTGTTCAATTGCTCCAGCACGGAATGTATCGCCAGCAGCCATCATAACCGATTTCCCTTCTCGTTTCAGGTGATGTGCAAGCTTTCCAATAGAGGTTGTCTTCCCTACCCCATTTACACCTACAACCAATATAACAGTCATACCATCATCTTGAAGGTTCAGTGTCGTGTCATCCCCATCTTTTTCAAGAAGTTCAGCAAGCTTTTCAGAGATAACAGGTTGGATTTCTTTCGTATCTTTAATATTACGTAAACGCACTTCATCTTTAAGTTGATCAATCAACTCCATCACCGTTGTTACACCAACATCAGAACTGATTAGTAGTTCTTCTAATTCCTCGAAAAAGTCTTCGTCTACTTTTCGATATTTATAAACTAATTCATTCATCCGCCCAACAAAGGAGTCACGCGTTTTCTCTAGACCTTCTTTAAACTTGTCTGTTACTTCAGTCGTTTGATTTGTAATCTTCTCTTTTAGCTTCTTAAAAAAACTCATTCTTTGCACCTAACTTTCTATTAATTCTTTTGTTTCTTCTAGTTTAACGGATACTAAGCGAGATACACCCGATTCTTGCATAGTGACGCCATATAATACATCTGCTTCTTCCATTGTTCCTTTTCTGTGTGTGATGACAATAAATTGTGTTTCGTCACTAAAATCTTTTAAGAAGTGAGCAAATCGGCTAACATTGGCTTCATCAAGCGCAGCTTCTACCTCGTCAAGTACACAAAATGGCACTGGGCGCACTTTTAATATAGCAAACAAGAGACCAATTGCCGTTAGAGAACGTTCTCCCCCCGATAACAGGGCTAAGTTTTGCATTTTTTTACCTGGTGGCTTTGCGATAATTTCTACTCCTGTTTCAAGTAAGTTATCTGGATCTGTTAGTACTAAATCGGCTTGACCACCACCAAATAAATCTTTGAAAACGGTTTGAAAATGTGCACGAATTTGAACATAGGACTCATAAAACCGTTTCGTCATTTCTTCATCCATCTCAGAAATCACATCATGAAGTGTTGTTTTAGCAGTAAGAAGGTCTTTTTGTTGTTCACTTAAGAATTCGAACCTTTCTCTCACTCGTTCGTATTCATCAATGGCCCCTAAATTAACTGTTCCTAACTCTTCGATTGCAAGCTTAATTAATTTTACTTTTGTCCTTGCCTCATCAGGTTCGATAAAAAGGCGATATGTTTCTTTTGCAGCTTGAAACGAAAGCTCATATTCTTCACGGAGATGCGTTAAGCGGTTATCTAATTCCACATCCATACGGTTTACTTTCACTTCAATTTTCCGACACTCATCAGCCAATATAACGTGTTCAGCTTGCTGTTGTTTCAGGGCATGCTCTAGATCGGCATAGGCTATGTCTAATTCTTCACGCTCTCGTTTCATCTTTGCAATCGTTTCAGTTAGTTCATCCTTACGTACGCGTCCGAACTTAATCCGTTCATCAAGACTACTTTCTCCATTTGAGCGATCAGACATCTCCCCTACTAACAATTCATAATGATCGTTTATATCTTTTAATTCTTCTTCTAGTTGTAATTTTGCTTTTAATAACCCATTAGCTCTTGTTTCAATCGCAAGGAAGCGTTCTTTCGCAGTTGCAAGCTCTATTTTTTCCAAAACGAGTTCTTCTTTCAGACTCTCCTTAGATTCTAGCTGTTGTTTTTGCTGTTGCTCTAAGAGCTTTACTTTCTCTTCTAGCTCTTGTGCCTGCTTAGAAGCAATTTCATATGATTCTTCCAACTCGATCAAGCGATTTTTCAATCGTTCAATCTCATCAATGTATCCAGATTTATCACGATCAAACCTTGAAAATTGATCATGCATCCGTTCCGCTTCACGTTCAAGTTCACGTACAGAAGCTTTTGCCTCTTGCACAATATGACGTGCTTCTTCACCTTTTATTCGAAGTTCTTCAAGTTCATGCTCTTGTTCTGCCTGCTTATCTTTCAGGTGTTTAACCTCATGTTCGAGTTTCTTTGTGACAGCATCGAGCTTTTTTATTTTGTCCTTCAAATCATCTAGCTCTCGTTTTCTTCCTAAAAGAGGAGTTTGTTTTTGTTTACTAGCTCCTCCTGTCATTGAACCACCTGGATTGACAACATCGCCATCAAGCGTAACAATGCGGAAGCGATGACCTGAAAGCTTTGCTAGTTCATTCGCTCCTTGAAGTGAATCGGCAATGATAACATTACCTAATAAATTAGAAATGACATTCTCATATGTCTTCTCATATGAAACCAAGCTAGCCGCAACGCCAACAAAAGCTGTATGTTTTTTCATCTGTTCAAGCTGAAAGTCTGGAATACTTTTCGGTTTCATGACAGGTAACGGCAAAAATGTTGCTCTCCCAATACGGTTTTTTTTCAAAAAGCCAATCGCAAATCTAGCATCAGCTTCTGTCTTCATAACAATATATTGGGAGGCGCCACCTAACGTAATTTCTAATGCAGTTTCATACTCTTTGGGTACTTGAATAAGCTCTGCTACAGCACCAATGACACCCATCAGCTTGCCGTTTCTTTCTTTCAACACTTCTTTTACTCCGTGAAAAAAGCCAGAAAAATCAGCCTGCATTTCTTCCAAAACGTCCGCACGTGACTGTAGCTTTTGTACCATTTGATACGTTTCATATAATTGCGATTCTTTTTTATGATAACGATCTTTTTCTTGTTCGTAGTCACGTAATTGACTCCGATAATTTTCTCCGATTGTTTCCAAGTAACTTTCGTGCTTTGCAACATCAAGTTGCGCAGCCTCTAGCTTAGCATTTGTTTCGTGACGATTGGAAAGTAATCCTTTATTCTCGGTTAAAAGTCGTTCTTGGTTTAATTCCTGCTTTTGCAACTGTTCTTTTAAATACCGACTTTCATTGCGAATACTCGCTTGTTCGTTTAACACTTCAATAAAGTCAGATTTTAAGTGATCAATTTCTTCCTCGACATCTGTTTCCGTTCGTTCAACTAATGACTGCTTACTTTTAACAAGTGCTTCTAGTTCCGTTAATTTTTTTTGCGCTTCCTCAAGAAGCCCCTGTTCTAATTGCCATTCAGTTCGCACCTTTTGTAATTGCACTTCTTTATCTTTTAACGTTCGTTTAAGCTGCTCTTTGTTTTGTGAAGCATTTTTCTTACGCTCTTTTAATACTTCACGCTTACCTTCGCTTTTCTCAAGCTCTTCACTAGCTTGAAGTAACTCTTCTTGCAATTCCGTAAATTGACTTGATAAATACCCTGTCTTTTCTCGTAAAGATCCCCTCACTCTCTCCATTTCTTCAAGCTTCTCTTGCCGCTGCTCATACGTTTCTAACAGATTCTGCAAATTTTCTTTTTCTTTGGTCCATGTTTGATGTAAATCATCAATTTCATGAACTAATAACGCAATGTCCACTTCTTTTAACTCTTCGCGCTTATGTAAATAGTCTTTTGCTATCGAAGCTTGAATTTCAAGTGGTTCAACTTGCCCTTCTAATTCATTTAAAATATCCTCAACCCGGTATAAATTCTCTTGAGTTTCCACTAGCCTTTTTTCGGCTTTTACTTTTCTTGTCTTGTACTTCAGAACCCCGGCGGCTTCCTCGAAGATGACTCGCCTATCTTCGGCTTTATTGCTTAAGATTTCTTCTACTTTCCCTTGTCCAATGATCGAGTACGCTTCTCTCCCTAAACCAGAATCTAGAAATAAATCGATGATGTCCTTTAAGCGGCAAGCCTGTTTATTAATAAGATATTCGCTATCACCTGAACGATACACTCTTCGTGTGACACTTACTTCACTATAATCTATCGATAAATGCTGATCCACGTTATCGAGGACCAAACTAACCTCTGCATAATTTAATGCCTTTCGACTATCACTTCCGGCAAAAATAATATCTTCCATTTTCGAGCCTCTAAGTGATTTTGCTGATTGTTCTCCTAAAACCCAGCGAATACTATCAGAAATATTACTTTTCCCACTTCCATTAGGTCCAACTACTGCTGTAACACCTGGAACAAAATCAATATTGATTTGCTCAGCAAAAGATTTGAACCCTACGACTTCGAGCCGTTTGAGGAACATACTCTTTCCCCCTTACTTTAATTAACAACTAATCTATTTTACCACAGCCTCATCCTGAATTATAGAAGGACTAGGACAAATGGACAACTCTATGATACGATACATATATCTATAAAAAATTTAGGAGTGAAATCATGAATCTGGATGTAAATACACGTGATAATATTGAATTCATGTTAGATGAAATAAAAAATAAGCTACAAATTGTTAACGCTGCTGCCCTTAATTCCAAAAGCTTTGATACCGATCAATATGAAGATCTCCGTGATATTTATGAAATGATTCAAAAGAAATCGTCATTTTCAGTCAGTGAATTAGATGCCATTGTAACGGAACTCGGTAAACTACGTAAATAAAGCCAAAGGGTCTGACCCCCTAATACAGGGGTCAGACCCTTTTTTTGTAAGAATTTATAAAAATTGAGTAAATACAAAGAATTATGAAAGAACTCAATAAGAAAAAAACGATTTGCAGCTTATTCTTATTTTAACTTATCTTGCTCACTTAATTTCATTAACGCTTGTTGAGCAGCATGTTGCTCTGCTTCTTTCTTTGATCTACCTGTACCTATTCCAAGAGCAGAATCATTCAATTGAACTTCAGAAACAAATTCTCGATTATGAGCAGGCCCACGTTCCTGTACGATAATATATTGTATTTGTCCAAGGTTATCGCGTTGAATGAACTCTTGAAGCTGACTTTTAAAATCCATCATATGAGAAAAAGCACCATCATTTATTTTTGGATACATCGTATTATTTAAAAATATAAATACGGAATCCAATCCTTGATCAAGATAAAGAGCACCAATAAACGCTTCAAATACGTCGGCTAATAATGCCGGTCTAGCACGTCCCCCAGTCATTTCTTCCCCTTTTCCAAGTAATACAACCTCGCCAAAGTTTAATTCTTCGGCAAACCTGGCTAAAGAAGGTTCGCAAACGATTGAAGCACGTAACTTCGTCATATCGCCTTCACTCATTGTCTTAAATTTCTTAAATAAAAATTGAGACACAGCAAGTTCTAGCACCGCATCTCCTAAAAACTCTAAACGCTCATTATCTTGGAATGAATAAATTCGGTGCTCATTCACATAGGATGAATGGGTGAAAGCCTGGATTAGGAGCTTTCTGTTTTCAAAAGTCAACTCAGTTCGTTGCATTAAAGTATCAAATTTCTTTTTTTGTTCTTCAGTTAGAATCATTTTTCTATTTCCCCGCCTTCGATCATTCGCATGATGGGGCTTCGATTTTCGTTGGTATTTCGAAGATTGCGGCATAGTAACCTCCAACATCATAATTAGCGACCACTGTGTAACGTAGGGTACAATGGCTGGTTCACATTCATTTGAGAAGCAAGCCCCACATGAATATCACATGGGACTTCCTTTGAACTACTGACGGCTGTTTATGTAATCAACTACATCAGCTACAGTTGAAATTTTTTCTGCCTCTTCATCAGAAATTTCTAGGTCAAACTCATCTTCAAGTTCCATAACAAGTTCAACAACATCTAATGAATCTGCCCCTAAATCATCTTTAAAAGAAGCTTCTAGTTTTACTTCCGCTTCTTCTACACCAAGACGATCTACGACAATTTTAGTCACACGTGATAATGTATCTGCCATGTTCCGTTCACCTCCTCTCAAGTTTAACAGGTGCTTATTACAATAAGCTAAAGGACGAAGGCTAGGAAAAGTTTACCGATGAACGCCCGTTCTGTCAACCTTATTTTCTGTAAAGTGCCTTCAACGTTGTTCTAACTCATTACATTACCATTCCACCATCTACATGGAGAGTTTGTCCTGTCATATAATCAGCATCAGCACTTGCTAAGAAACGGACGACGTTCGCTATTTGCTCTGGCTTACCTAATGTTGCAAGCGGGATTTGCCCTAGTAATTGAGCTTTCATGTCCTCACCAAGCTCATCCGTCATATCAGTTTCAATGAATCCAGGTGCAACGGCGTTCACATGAATGTTACGGTTTGCAAGCTCCCGTGCCATTGTTTTGGTCAGTCCAATCACACCAGCTTTAGCAGCAACGTAATTAGCTTGCCCTGCATTTCCTAACACTCCAACAACAGAAGCAATATTAATAATTCTACCATACCGTTGTTTCATCATTTGACGAGTCACCGCCTTCCCGCAATTGAAGACGCCTTTTAAATTTGTATTAATAACAGCATCCCACTCGTCCTCTTTCATTCTCATAATTAAATTGTCTTTTGTAATACCAGCATTATTTACAAGAATGTCGATACTCCCAAACGTATCTATGGTCTCTTTTACCATGGCCTGTACTTGTTCGCTATTTGCAACATCCGCTTGTATAGCAAGTGAGTCAACACCTAGAGCCTTAATTTCTGCAACAACTTGTTCAGCACGTTCCTGACTACCTGCATAATTCACTACCACATTTGCTCCATTACGTCCAAGCTCGATCGCTGTTGCACGTCCAATTCCACGAGATGCTCCAGTGACAATGGCTGTTTTCCCTTGTAACATTATTCGCTCACCCCTTCTAGTAATTCTTTTACTTTCAACACGCCTTCTCGATCGCTTACTGCAACGGCTTTTGCTTTTCTTTCTACTTTTCGGACAAGACCAGTTAGGACATTCCCTGAGCCAACTTCTACAAATACATCTACACCGTTATGCAGCAGATCGCGAATCGTATCTTCCCATAGAACAGGTGAATACACTTGTTCTATAAGATTTGCGCGAATTTGAGTAGATTCTTGAACACCTCTTGCTGACACATTTGCAACAACAGGGACCGATGCATCTTCAATGGAGATTTGCTCAAGAACATTTTTTAATTTCTCAGCTGCAGGCTTCATTAAACTTGAGTGAAATGGTCCACTAACTTGCAACGGGATGACCCTTTTTGCACCAGCTTCTTTTGCTTTCACACTAGCTAACTCCACACCTTTAGCGGAACCAGAAATAACAATTTGCCCTGGACAATTTAAGTTAGCTAGTTCTGCTGTTTCACTAGAATTAAGTTTAATTTGTGAACAAACTTCATCAAGTGTTTGTCTATCTAAGCCAAGAACCGCCGCCATCGCCCCTTCACCAAATGGCACAGCTTCCTCCATAAATAAACCGCGATTTCTCACAGCATATACCGCATCCTCAAAAGACATCGCTCCTGCTGCAACAAGCGCACTATATTCCCCTAAACTATGACCAGCTACATAGTCAGGTTTAATCCCTTCTTGTTCCAACAGCTGTAATACAGCTGTACTCATCGTCACTAATGCTGGTTGAGTATGTTCTGTACGTCGCAATGTGTCCTCTGGACCTTCAAGCATGATTTTAGATAGGTCATACTCTAACTTTGCATCCGCACGGTTAAAAATCACCTTGCAAGCTTGTTCCTGCTCAATTAATTCTCGGCCCATTCCAACTGATTGTGACCCTTGTCCCGGAAATAAAAATGCAATCTTTCCCATAAACATCCTCCTCTACTCTCTTTCTACTACTTTGGCTACTTCATTTTTAATGATTGTGACAACTTGTTGCTCAACCATTTCCTTCGCTTGGCGAATCGCATGAAATATTGCTGTAGCATCAGAAGATCCATGCGCTTTTATAACAGGCGCCTTAAGTCCATAAAGCCCTGCACCACCATACTCTGAATAACTCATCGTATTCTTTATTTCTTTAAATCCTGATTTCAGAACACCCGCTGCGATTTTTTTGACGATAGAACTAGTTAATTCTTTCTTCAACAAAGTAAACAAAGTTCCTGCTGTTCCTTCAGTAGATTTTAAGACAATGTTCCCTGAAAAACCATCACAAACGACAACGTCAGCAACACCCGACAATAAATCACGAGCTTCCACGTTTCCGATGAAGTTTATGTCACTCGATTGAAGAAGCGGAAATGTAGCTTTTGTTAGTTCATTTCCTTTTCCTGCCTCAGTACCAACATTTAATAGTCCAACACGAGGACTTTCTATATTCCGAACCATTTCCATATAGGTTTTCCCAATAATCGCGTATTGTTGAAGATGTTCAGGCTTAGCATCCATGTTCGCTCCTACATCTAATAACAAAAAACCTTTTCCATCTAGAGTTGGTAACATCGGAGACAAGGCAGGACGATCAATCCCTTTTATACGACCAACATATAATAAACCTGCCGTCATTAACGCTCCTGTATTCCCGGCAGATATACATGCATCAGCCCGTCCTTCCTTCACTTCACGTACAGCTAGAACCATAGAGGAATCTTTTTTTCTCCGGACGGCTGTTGTTGGTTGATCTGTATCATCTATCTTTTCCGTTGTATGTAAAATCGTTATTTGCTTTTCATTCGTTATGTGTTTACGAATCTCACTCTCGTTCCCAACAAGGGTTATGTTCACTTTCGGAAACGATTGAATCGCATTTTGAGCAGCTTCGACCTGCGCTTTCGGTGCTTGATCGCCTCCCATGGCATCAATCGAAATGTTCATTCAAGTTCTCTCCTTTTCGTCTCTCTTTCATTTGTTCGATACATAACGAATTCGCCCAAAAAAACCAACTCTTGTTCAACATAGCTTGTAACATCTACTGTTGTACGGTCTTTTTCAATTCCAACAACTCGAGCTTTCGCGATCACTCTTTCTCCAGCTTGGACTTGCCTTTTGAAATGGATCGTCGCTTTAGCAGTTAACGCCATCTCATCATTAATAATAGCGACAGCTAACGAGTTGGCTTGAGCAAATAGATGGTGGCCTCGAGCAATTCCACTACGCGCAAAAACATGCTCTTCTCGTACATCTAAAATAGATATAGCACGTTCGTCAAGCTGAAGGTCAACGATTTCTCCTATAACTTCTTCAGGAGATAGTGCCTTCACATCGTCAAGTTGTTTTTTTGCGACACCTTTTATACGTTCACGTAGTTCAGGTATTGCGAGTTCTAATCGATCAAGACGAATTGTTTGAATACTGACAGAAAAACGCTCTGCAAGATCTTCATCCGTCATAAAGGGATTCTCTTCTAACGCCTCTTTTAAGAGTTCCTGTCGCTCCTTTTTTTTTCGCCTCATGTCTTGCACCGCCCACTTTACTAAAGTACTATATTTACGTTTTTAGTTGGACTCACCTTAAGTTATATGACTAGGTACTAAGAGTAGTATATAATTGCTTATCTACGATTTCAATAGTCAATCAATTTTTTCGCCATTCAAAACTCCCTGATCTTCAATGTATGTTCGCAAACCTTCGTAACTCGGATCTGTCCAAAACCCGTCTGTATAAATTAACTTTACAGCATCTTGCCTCGCAACTTCTAATGCCCTGTAATCATGGACCACATCTGCGATTTTAAAATCAGGAAGACCACTTTGCTTTGCACCAAAAAAATCTCCAGGACCTCTCAACTCTAAATCACGTTCGGATAGAACAAAACCGTCGTTTGTTTCCGTCATAATTTTCATACGCTCTTTTCCTACTTCAGATTTTGGATCAGCTAATAAAACACAGTAAGACTGAGCCTCCCCTCGTCCAACTCGACCTCTTAATTGGTGCAGTTGAGCTAATCCGAATCTCTCGGCATCATAAATAACCATAATCGTTGCATTAGGCACATTCACTCCAACCTCAACAACCGTCGTTGATACTAGGATTTGCGTCTCATTCTTACTAAACGCCTCCATAACCGCTTCTTTTTCTGAAGGGTGAAGCCGTCCGTGCATTAAGCCAACTTCCCACTTCTCTTTATAGTGCTGTTTTAAAATCATATGAACATCAATGGCATTTTGGACGTCAAGTTTTTCTGACTCTTCGATTAACGGACAAATAACATAGGCTTGTCTACCTGCATGAATTTCTTTTTCAATAAAATCAAGCACACGTTCAAGCATGTCAGGTTTAGCCCAATATGTTTCAATTGACTTTCTCCCTGCTGGCATTTCATCGATGATTGAAACATCCATATCTCCAAATACTGAAATAGCTAACGTTCGCGGAATCGGAGTTGCCGTCATAAAAAGAACGTCGGGATTTTCTCCTTTATCACGTAATACTCTTCGCTGTTCTACCCCGAAACGATGTTGCTCATCCGTAATCACCAACCCGAGTTTACGAAAATGAACATCATCCTGAATTAAAGCATGCGTACCAACAACAAGTGATAACTCTCCACTCTCTAGCATAGAAAGTCGTTCTGCTCGTTTCTTTCCTTTTACGGAGCCAGCTAATAATTCAACCGTTACTCCAAGTGGTTCTAAAAGTCCTTTTAATGACTGGACATGTTGTTCAGCAAGTATTTCTGTAGGGACCATTAAGGCAGTCTGATAACCAGCACAAATCACCGCGTACATACAAATGGCAGCCACAACCGTTTTACCTGACCCTACATCCCCTTGCAATAAGCGATTCATTCGATAACTTGATTGAATATCTTTGATAATTTCATCAACTACTCGCTTTTGAGCCCCGGTCAATGGAAATGGAAGTTGTCTGATAAATGCTTCTATTTCTTTTTCAGGAACAGCTAGAGCTCGTCCATTCGTTCGATCTCGATTCGCTTTTCTAAAAGCTTGCATTTTCAACTGAAACAACAGAAACTCCTCATAAACCATGCGCCTTCTAGCATGTTTCAATGACTCGGCATTTGGTGGAAAATGCAACCTAGACAAAGCCTCTTTTTTTGTTGGTAATTTGTACGATTGTAATAAGTCAGGCGGTAGCAAGTCTGGGATGTACGAACCAAACTGGTTCATTGCTTGATAAACATATTTACGGATCGCTTTCGTTGTCAATTTACCAGCCACAGAATAAATTGGAGCTATCGTTTGCCCTCTCTCTTCGCGACCTTTTTTTAACTCACTTCCAGTAATCGTCATCCGGTGCTGGTCCCACTTTCCAGTGATTGTCAATTCAGCCCCAACCGTCACTTGATTTTTTAAAAAAGCTCGATTGAAGAAAGTAACTGTAACAAGGATCTGATTAACCAACAATCGAAAGGATAGGCGATTTTTCTTTTTCCCAAAATAACGAACTGAAACTTCACTTTGAACCTTACCGACAACCGTCACACGTTCCTCATGCTTAACATCATGTAAATCTTTTAATTGATAATCTTCATATCGAAATGGAAAGTGTTCAAGCAAATCCCCCACTGTAAAGATTCGTAATCCTTGTAATAACTTCGCTGTTTCGTCCCCTATCCCATTAACATCTATCACTGGTCTTTTCATTGCATCATTCATTTTTTATTAAGCGACACTCCAAAGATTCTCACGTCTAACTCTCAGCCCTTTAGTGTCGCTTATAACCCTCCTTGTGCCGTTTGTCTTATTGATTAGACATTGTTTGCCCAATCTTATACATCGCATTAATTACTTCTTCATAAAAATTCACTTGAATGCTTTCTTCTTTAGCAATAGCTAGCCTTAATGTCAATTATCACTCGCATTTATACACATTATCTTTTTAAAAAAAATAAGGGCGACTCTCTAGAATTAGCCCACAACTAGCGCAAACAATTTAGTAACAAGTAAAAGCACAATCCTTTTTCTTGTCTATTGTACACTAGAGGTCAGACTGCTTCACTTGAGTCACCCTCAATATTATCAATATATCAAGCTTTTGTCATAGCTATTGAAACCGTGCCCGGCCCTACATGCGCCCCAATGACAGCACCTATGGATGTAACGACATCACTTTGAACATTAAACTCTTCTTTAAACCTAGTGATTATTTCCTCGGCTAATGGTTCATTAACAGCATGGGAAATCCCAACATGAACAGGATTTGATCCATACTTTTCTTTTAGAATTTCAATAATCCGGTTTATCGCCTTCTTTTGTCCTCGAACCTTTTCAAAAGGATATACTTCCCCCTCTTTTGTTAAAGACAAAATCGGTTTAATTTTCAACATAGATCCAAGGACTGCAGAAGCTTTCCCAATACGACCATTTTTCTGAAGATATTCTAGCGTGTCTACCATAAAAAATACATTCGTATCTTGCAACAATTCATTTAATCTTTCCTTACATTGTTCTAAAGAATGACCCTCTTTTGCTAATTTCGCTATTTCTACAACAATAATCCCAATGGCATACGATGCTCGTTTAGAGTCAACGACATGGATAGAGTCATCCTCATCCATTGATTGTTTAGCAATCGAAGCAGCTTGATACGTCCCACTCATTTTAGAAGATAAGTGAATAGAAATGACCTTACTTTCGTTATCATGCAACAAAGAACGGTACACTTCCTCAAACTGATACGGTGTTGGTTGTGAAGTTGAGGGAATGATATTTAATTCTTGTACTTTTTTGTAAAATTGGTCTGCTACAAGTGTCACTCCATCTTCATACGATTCGTTATCTGAAAAAATAACATTTAATGGAACTACTGTAATGCCTAAATCACTTACCAAATCAGCGGGAATGTCAGCCGTACTATCCGTTACAATTTTTATATTGGGCACTTTTGCACCCCTCCTTTAAATCACTTTACTCAACAGAGACAATATACGAGTAAAGTGGCTGGTTCCCTGAGTGTACATCGACTTCTACATCTGGGTGATGCTGTTCCAAGAACGAAACAAGTAGCTCGGTTTGATCATCGGATGCATCCTCACCTTGTAAAAGTGTAACAATTTCACTTTCATTATCCAACATTTTTGTAAGGAGATCTTTTGTAACTTCGAGAACATCCGCCCCTGAACTAACAATTTTTTTCTCGGAAATCCCCATAAAATCATTTTTCTTAATATCTATCCCGTCAATATTTGTATCACGGACTGCAAATGTCACTTGACCTGATTTAACCGTCGTTAATGCATCTTTCATCATTCCGGCATTCACTTCTAACCCTTGCGTTGGGTTAAATGACAATAACGCAGCTAACCCTTGTGGAACTGTCTTCGATGGAACAACGACTGCTTTTTCCCCTACGACTTTGGCAGCTTGTTCGGCAGCCATTATGATATTTCCATTATTAGGCAAAATAATTACCTTTTCCGCATGAACTTCTTCAATTGCATTAACGATATCTTCTGTACTCGGGTTCATCGTTTGTCCACCCTCAATGATGACACCAGCTCCTAAACCTTTAAAGATTTTAGCAATTCCTGCCCCCATTGCGACCGTTACAATGCCAAATTCACTCTTTTCCTTTTTCTTTGGATCAGGCCAAACAGGTGATTCTTGACCATATGCTTCTTTTGTTTCATCAAGAAGATGTGTATGTTGTTCACGCATGTTCTCAATTTTTATATTAATGAGCTCACCATACCTTTGAGCTTTTGTTAATACTTCTCCTGGTTGCTCAGCATGAATATGTACTTTTATTAAATCGTCATCTGAAACAACAAGTAAAGAGTCCCCAATTTCACTTAATTCTTTCTTGAATTCCGCTTCTACAAACGGGTGTATTTTTGTTTTTTCCTCATCAATCCGAACCATCACTTCTGTACAAAAGCCAAACTCGATATCCTCAGTTGCCATATGACTTTGCGCATTGTGATGTTCAATCTTCACAAGATTATCCATTGAGAGTTCTTCTGAAGTCGGATTATCTGAAAGTTTTTCGCCTTTTAACACCGCTAGAAATCCTTCATAAATGTAGACGAGCCCTTGTCCACCAGAGTCAACAACACCCACTTCTTTTAAAATCGGAAGTAGGTCAGGTGTACGTTTTAACGAGGCTTTCGCTTCTTTTAAGGTTTCTTCCATAACATAGACTACATCATCATGTTTCTTCGCTGTTGTTAATGCGTGTTTCGCTGCATCTTTCGCAACTGTAAGTATTGTACCTTCTACTGGCTTCATTACAGCTTTATAAGCTGTTTCAACACCATTCTCAAAGGCTTGCGCTAAATCACTAGCCGTGATTTGCTTTTTTCCTTCCACTTGTTTCGAGAACCCTCTAAATAATTGGGAGAGGATAACTCCAGAATTCCCTCTAGCCCCCATTAATAATCCTTTTGCAAAAGAAGCTGCAACTTTACTTGAATCATCTTGAATGTTTTGTTTTACTTCTTTGACACCTGATGTAATAGATAAATTCATATTTGTTCCTGTATCACCATCTGGTACTGGAAACACATTTAACGCATCGACCACTTTTACGTGCCTCGATAAATTGGTAGCTCCCTCAATAAACATGTAAGCGAGCTTTTTACCTTCAATTTGTTTTGCCACGAACTTTTTCCTCCTTACTAAGCGCTTACGGTGTGACGCGGACTCCTTGAACAAAGATGTTCACAGAATCAACATCAAGGCCCAACATTTGTTCTAGTTGATATTTCACTTTTGTTTGTACGTTGTAAGCCACTTCAGAGATTTTAGTGCCATAGCTAACAATGATGTACATATCAATATGAATTTCTTCTTCGTCTTCACGAATGACGACACCACGACGGAAATTCTCTTTTCCTAGTAAATCTGTAAGGCCATCTTTCAGTTGCTTTTGAGAAGCCATTCCAACGATTCCATAACAGTCAATAGCTGCTCCACCAGCAATTGTTGCAACAACATCCTTTGAAACATCTACAACACCTAGTTGCGTTTTCATTTCAATTGACATTCTTATTCCTCCCTCTCGAAAACAGACTTGATTCATTAACGTCATTTTACTATACAATACCTTAATTTAAAAGCGTATTCGAAACGAAGCTCGCTCATCAGGTGTCAAGCAAGATTACTTGATAAAGTTTTTAGGAAGCTATTGCATTATACCAAGGGCTATGCTACTATATTCAAGTATGATTTCAAGGTCTGTATTGGGAATAAGGAGGTGCATATCATGGCACGTAAATGTTATATTACAGGAAGACAAGCTCGCACAGGAAACAAGCGCTCTCACGCACTAAATAAAACGAAGCGCCGTTGGGGTGCAAACGTTCAAAAGGTACGTATTTTAGTAGACGGTAAACCAAAACGTGTATACGTTTCTACTCGCGCACTTAAATCTGGTAAAGTAGAACGTGTGTAAGTTACGAAAATAAACTTTCACATTGTTAACAAAAAAGCACCGTAAATACGGTGCTTTTTTGTTTTACCCTTTTTTTAATGAGTTCAGTACTGCCCTGACAAACCCACCTAAAAACTTAGGTAGCTTGATCGTGTAGAATTTCATAGCTCCTCCTCCTCAACGTGAATAGCCACGGGGATAATGTTAAAGAAACTTGACTCACGACCATAGGACGTGAAGCGAAGTCGCCCCTATCCATCAAGCCATTTGTTCAGACAAGAATCATGATAAGGATAAAAATAATTGCTCCTTTTAAACTAATATATGCAGATACGACAAACTATTCCTAATTTTTTATTTATGCCGTACCCTTTTATTTTGCATGAGCAAATTATCCTTGTCTTCTATCATTATGCTTATGCCCTATACCCCAATATATGTCTATAGTTAAAGAATGTTCATGACCAAATAAAAAATCTTCGCGCATACCTATGTACCAAAATAGACAATTCGTTGTTCACCTTGAGAAATCAACATTACAACATAATTGTTTTCTTTAATAAAAAGACAAACAACATGCCTATTGACATGTTGTTTGTCTTTTTAATTCGAATTTGAACCTCTTATTTCTAATATCGCATTTGCTCTGCTTTCTTGCGAGTAAATTGCTGACCCTGCAACTAAAACATTGGCCCCAGCTTCTACACACCTTTTGGCAGTTTCAGCATTTACTCCACCATCAACTTCAATCTCCACATTTAAACCACGTTCTTGAATCATTTTTGCCACTTTTTCAATCTTTGCTAGTACTGATTCAATAAAGCGCTGTCCACCAAATCCAGGGTTAACTGTCATTAATAAGACTAAATCTACATCTCCTATAATTGGTTCGATTACATCCACAGGAGTTCCAGGGTTTAATACAATTCCAGGCTTTACTCCTTGTTCTTTAATAAGGTGAATGGTCCGATGCAAATGAGGACACGCTTCTACATGTACAGATATAATATCCGCTCCCGCTTTTGCAAATTGCGGAATATAGGCATCTGGATTTTCAATCATTAAATGAACATCCAAAGGTAAGTCCGTAATTGGTCGAATCGCTTCTACAACAAGCGGTCCAATCGTAATATTAGGGACAAAGTGTCCGTCCATAACATCTACGTGAATATAATCAGCGCCTCCTAATTCCACATCTTTTATTTCTTCACCTAATTTAGCAAAATCAGCTGATAAAATGGAAGGTGCAATCTTAATCATTTGTCATACCTCTTTTTTTGATTTTTTATTTCTTCTAAAAATTGCAAATAATGCTTCATTCTTGATTCACTAATCTCTCCTTGCTCGAGTGCAGCTTTCACTGCACACTTCGGCTCTGATGTATGGGTACATCCCCGAAACTTACAGTTTGATGCTTGCTCGTCCATTTCAGGAAAACAAGCTGATAAATCTTCAGCTTCTAAATTACTAAAATCTAGTGAACTGAACCCCGGTGTATCAGCTACTAGTCCACCACCAATTCGTAACAATTCGACGTGTCTGGTTGTATGTTTGCCCCGTCCTAGATGGGACGAAATTTCATTCGTTTCAATATTTAATTCTGGCTGTAAACTATTTAGGAGAGAGGATTTCCCTACTCCGGATTGCCCCGCCACAACGCTGACTTTCTCATTTAGAAATGGAACAATTTCATCAATCCCATCACTTTGCAACGTAGATGTCAACAAGACAGTATATCCAATCTCCTCGTACAATTTTTTGTATGATTCAATAATTGTCAAGGCACGACTATCTAACAAATCAACTTTGCTAATAATAATAACTGGCGTTAAATCATTGGCTTCGATATGAACAAGAAATTTATCAAGGAGCAATGGGCTAAAATCTGGTTCCAATGCAGAAAAAACTAGAAGTGCTTGATCGACGTTAGCAATCGGCGGACGAATTAGTTCATTTTTCCGTTCGAATACATTGAGGATATAGCCATCTGTAACATTTTCTGCTTCAAATTCTACTTGATCGCCAACTAATGGTTTAATTTGTCTTAAGCGAAAATTCCCTCTCCCTCGACATTGGATAATACCTTCTTCAGTTTGAACATAATAAAAACCACTTAATGCTTTTACAATCATTCCTGTTGCCATTTACAACCTCCTAAGGATATACAAATGACAAGAGGCCAAAGCAAATGAAAGCCTCTTGTCAGCATGACATTTAATTCGGATACTCATACTGCTTTGTTTGTTTTTCAAGTTGACCGTTAATATATAAATCAAATGACCCACTTTGTGAAGGGCTCACGGTCAATGGTACAACATACTCTGCCGTTTCACTGATTGTTTCATCTACAAACACTTGATCTTCTCCATTGGTCGTTGCGTCCCTGTACACAATACGGATCTCAACCGTCTTACCTTCCTCTACCTCTTGCTCAGACATACTAATCACTTGCCTAACTTCCCATTGATACGTAGGATCTTCTTCAGGTTCTGGTTCTGGCTCTGGTTCTTTCCCTCTTGAGATAACGATTCGCACCTCATCCCCACTATTTAACACTGTATAGGGAGAAGGAGACTGACTAATCACTCTTCCAGAATCCACTGAATTAGAAAATTCATAATCATAGCGCCCTACTAACCCTTCTTCCAACAGATACTGTTGAACTGATGATTCATATCTATTCTTAAGGTCCTGTAAGCGAATTTCCTTCTCTACACTATAAGTTAAATAAACCGTCGTTTCATCGACTATTACGATTGATCCTTCATCAGGATTTTGTGATAAAACCAACCCTGGAGAATGTTCGTCTGTTTCTGTTTCATCCTTCTCTACCTGAAATCCCATTCTTTTCAATCGAGACTCTGCAGTATTAATATGCATTCCAACGACATTTTCTAATTCAATTTCTTCTTTCCCAAGACTGACATATAACTTTATCGTGGATCCTTCTTTTACGACTGACCCAGGTGACTGACTTTGTCTAATAACATAGTTTTTCTCAATTATATCATCTTTGATATCTTCACGTTCGGCATGAAGTTTATGTGCACGGAGTTCCTCCTCAGCTTCCTCAAATGGTAGCTCTATCACATTTGGAACCTCAACTTCACCTACTTGAAAGATCGTTGGCAAAATGAAAAATGCCGTAACAAGCGCCCCGAAAATTAGAATCGCTATAACAATTAAAATCGTAAGCCATTTCGTTGCTTTCTTTTTTTGCTTCGGCTTTTGCTTTTCTATTTTTTGAACAGGTACTTTAGGTGGAATAGTAGTCTCTTTAACAGCTGGTGCTTCAACCGTCTTTTCTAAGTCGGAAGGATCGACATCACGAATAATTGGTATTGCTTTTGTAGCTTCATCATCATCGACAAGTGCAACAAAAGGGGCTTCATTTACCCGTTCGGGATTTAAAGCTGTAGTAACATCCTCTTCCATCTCTTGAATCGTTGAATAACGTTTCAGAGGATCTTTCTCTGTTGCTTTACGAATAATATTTTCAATACTTTGCGGTAACTCTGGGACTATGAGTCTTGCTGATGGAATTTCACTTTGCAAATGCTTAATCGCAATTGATACGGCTGTATCCCCTGAAAAAGGCAACACTCCAGTAACCATTTCATACAAAACAATACCGAGCGAATAAATATCTGATTTATAAGTGATATGCCCGCCCCGTGCTTGTTCAGGAGATAAATAATGTACAGACCCCATGACTGAATTCGTATGTGTAATCGTAGCAGCTGAAATAGCACGTGCAATCCCAAAATCAGTTATCTTCACAACACCATCGTTGCCAATTAATATATTATGCGGCTTAATATCTCGATGAATAATATGATTTTCATGAGAATGTTCAAGAGCTGCGAGCATCTGTTCCATATAACCAACCGACTCTTCTATAGGAATCGGTCCACGTGATTGTATTAATTCTTTTAATGTTTGACCTTCAACAAATTCCATTACTATGTAGTATGTGTTACCTTCTTCACCAACATCGTAAATGTTTACGATGTTCGGATGAGCAAGACTTGTGGCAGATTGAGCTTCACGTCTAAACCGCTTAATAAACTGCTCGTCACCTGAAAATTGTGGTTGTAATACCTTTACGGCAACATAGCGGTCGAGAATGACATCGAGCGCTTTATATACATTTGCCATCCCGCCGCCACCAATTGTTTCAAGGATTTCATAACGACCACTTATCCGTTGTCCAATCATTGCTTTGGTCCCCTATCAAAGGTACTCGAATAATGAATTAAGGCAACTGTTATATTGTCTTCGCCACCGCGCTCATTTGCTAAAGTAATTAGCTTTTCTGCTTTGGATGATAAATCATCGTTTTCGTCAAGATGCAATTTCAGTTCATCATTCGTTACCTTATTTGTTAAACCATCTGAACATAATAAGATCGATTGATCTTCCTCGACTTGTAAAGTTGTCACATCAATCTTTATTTCACGTTCTGTACCAAGCGCACGTAAAAGAACGTTTCTCCTCGGATGATGTTCTGCTTCTTCTTCAGAAATCTGTCCGTTACGAACTAGTTCTTGAACAAGAGAATGATCGGATGTCTTTAAGTGAAATCCAAATTCATTAAACACATAAGCACGACTATCCCCAACATGAGCAATCGTGATAAATTCTTCTGTACACAGTGCTATAACAAGTGTTGTTCCCATCCCACGACACTCTTCATGTTCATCGGCATGAGAATACAGTTGTTCATTTATTAATTCGAAATGACTCAGAAGCCACTGTTCTGCTTCTACGACAGAAGAAATTTCTGGTGTTCTCTCCCAAACACTCCGAAAATAATCGGTGGTCATCGAACTAGCTACATCCCCAGCACGATGCCCCCCCATTCCATCAGCTACCACCGCTAAAATTCCTATATCATTCTTAAATACCCCACCACTGTCTTCATTATGAGCACGAACTTTACCTACATCTGTTCGAAATGTAAACTCCATCAAAAAAAGTCACCTCGTCTCTTCTTTCCGCTCCTTTGCTCGAAGCTGTCCACACGCTGCGTCAATATCATGTCCTTGTTCTCTTCTAATGGTTACATTGATTTTGCGTTTTTTCAATACTGCTTCAAACGCAAATATTTGATCCCTCGGAGTTCTGACGTAATCACGTTCTAACACATAATTTACTGGAATTAAATTAACATGACATTTTAGATCTTTAATTAAATCAGCTAGTTGTTCTGCATGTTCTTCTTGATCATTCACTCCACCAAATAACCCATATTCAAATGTTACTCTTCGTCCTGTTTTCTCAATGTAATAGCGAATTGACTCCATTAATTTTGGCAATGGCCATGCTCGGTTAACGGGCATGAGCTTGCTTCTGATTTCCGTGGTCGGGGCGTGTAAGGAAATAGCAAAATTTATTTGCATTTTTTCATCTGCAAATTTATAAATTTTTGGAACAACACCACTTGTTGATACAGTGATATGACGCGCTCCAATATTAAGCCCCTTATCATGATTAACTGTTTTTAAGAATGGAACAAGCTCGTCATAGTTATCAAATGGCTCTCCTATTCCCATCACAACAACAGAACTCACTCGCTCGTTAACTTCATCCATTGCACGTTGCGACTCTAAAACTTGTGCAACAATTTCACCTGCTTCAAGGTTCCGTTTTAAACCGCCAAGTGTAGATGCACAGAACGTACAGCCAAGTCTACAGCCAACTTGAGTTGTTACACAAACACTATTTCCATAGTCATGTCGCATGACAACTGTTTCGATTGAATATCCATCATGGAGCTCAAATAAAAATTTCACCGTTCCATCAGAAGACATTTGCTTAGTTACGATTTTTAATGTCGTTAACACGAATGATTTCGACAACTTTTCACGTAAATCCTTTGAAAGGTTTGACATTTGTTCAAAATCATTCACCCGCTTTTGATAAAGCCATTCAAAAATTTGAGTCGCACGAAACTTTGGTTCACCTTGGTCTATTAACCATTCTTGCAATTCATCAAATTGTACAGAATAAATGGACCTTAGTTGTCCAGTATCTGGGATTTTCACTGTCGTCTTTAATTCTTCCATCGTTGTACACCTTTTTCTATCAGTTATTGTTTAATGAGACTTGCAATAAAGAAACCATCTGTCTGAAAATCTTGAGGGAGTATTGTTATCATTCCCTCTTGATAACGACCTACTACTTTTTCAGGAAGTCTCTCTCGTAACGTCTTGTCTAGTTGAAATTCCGGATGCTCAGCTAAGAAACAGGCGACATTCTCTTCATTCTCATCTTTATCTACTGTACACGTACTATAAATAAGCGTGCCACCTGATTTCACAAATGGGGCAACTGAGCGCAAAATTTCTAATTGGATCTTCTGAATTGCTTTAATATCTTGTTCCTGTTTTGACCATTTAATATCTGGCTTTCTTCGGATTACACCAAATCCACTACAAGGAGCATCCACTAATACACGATCAAATGGCTCCACTTTCTCATCACGTATCTTTCTTGCATCCATCGCTTCTGCTGTTATACAAGTTAACCCAAGTCGATTCGCTTGATCATGTATGAGCTTCACTTTATGATCATGTAAATCAAAGGACAAAACAGTACCTGTATCATCCATTTGCTCAGCAATATGAGTTGATTTCCCTCCAGGGGCTGCACATGTATCTGCTACACGCATTCCCGGTGTTGCACCTAGCGCACGTCCAACTAGCATAGAACTTTCATCTTGAGCTGTCACATACCCTTGTGTATACACATTCGTCTGAAATATATTTCCTTTTTCCACGACAATTGCATCCGGTGATAACTCGCCTTGTTTAACTTCAAGCCCCTCTTCTCTTAACAGCTTCAACACTTCTCCAACCGTACCTTTGACTCGATTCACCCGAACAGTAACAGATGGGGGAATAAGGCTAGAAAAGCACATCGACTTCGTTTCTTCTAACCCATATTGATTAATCCAGCGTCGTATGAGCCATTCTGGAAAACTCGTTTCAAGTGCTAACTTTTTCGTTTCATCACCTACCTTGTCTATAGAAGGTAAGCCCTCGCGTAGGATTGACCGTAATACCCCATTTACCATCCCACTAATTCCTTTATGCCCTCTTTTTTTAGCGATTGTCACAGCTTCATGGACAACAGCACGTTCAGGTACACGGTCTAAATAAGCGAACTGATAAACAGAAAGTCTTAATAGAACCTTTACCCAATCTTGCAAGGAGTCTACACCTTTTTTTACAAACGATTGTAAGTAAAAATCAAGTGTGCTCTTACGCTGAATGGTCCCATAAACAATTTCTGTTAACAGTCCAACATCACGAGGGTCTAAATTTGTCCGTTTAACGGTTTGATTTAATAATAAATTGCTGTAAGCCTGATTTTTTTCAATTTGAAGCAAAACGTCTAACGCTACTTCTCGAACTGGTTTACTCATCTCATTCTCCTAGCTTTACTCCAATAGTTAGATGGGCACCTGCACCGCGAATAAACGACTGCACATCCATCTTCTTTTTACCTGAAGGTTGAAGTTCTGTTATCTTAATAGCTACTTGATTGCCTGTAGATACGACAATCCCATCATTTTCTATACGTTCAATAGTGCCTGGCTCCATTTTCTCTGTGGATGCTACTTTCTTTGCCCACCAAATTTTCAAAGGCTTTCCTTCTAGCATTGTGTAAGCAACAGGCCATGGGTGCATCCCACGGATATGGTTGTACAACTCCTCTCCAGATCGCTTCCAATCAAGGAGCTCCATTTCACGGGAGATATTTTTAGCAAAGGTTACTTTCGACTCATCTTGCTTTATCGGGTTCATATCTCCGTTTATTAACGCAGGAATCGTATCCAATAATAAACGAGCGCCTGCCACGCTCAATTTATCAAACATCGTTCCTACATGGTCCTCTTCATTAATTGGTACAGTTACATGAGAAAGCATATCACCTGCATCTAATTTTTCAACCATGTACATGATCGTCACGCCCGTTTCTTTCTCACCATCAATAATTGCCTTATGAATTGGTGCCCCTCCGCGATACTTTGGTAAAAGAGAGGCATGAACGTTAATGCATCCATGCTCCGGATAATCTAGCAGCTCTTTCGGCAATATTTGTCCAAAAGCTGCGGTTACAATTAAATCTGGTTTATAAGAAAATACCTTATCTAATTCAGACTGCTCACGAATTTTTTTAGGTTGAAGCACGTCTATTTGATGTTTCTCTGCCTCAACTTTTACAGGAGTTGGTGTTAAAACGCGTTTTCTTCCAACTGGACGATCAGGTTGAGTGACAACGGCTACAACATCATACCCTGCTGTTACCAAATTTCTTAAAACAGGAACAGAAAAGTCTGGAGTCCCCATAAAAACAATTTTCATATATTTATCCGCCTTTCACACATGCGTTCGATATTCATATATTTTCACTTTTAACTCAGTAAGCCTCCATCTGTCATCTGCATCTAATCGTGAATGGTTTAGTATGCCAATAGCTTCAAGCTATGCACAATAGGAGAATCACGACATTCTCACACATTCTCTATTTAAGTAAATAAATAAGGTTGCAAATCTATCGAAATTTGCAAATCCCCTTGATTAATTTCACGAATAAAGTGTTGTCTGATTTCACGTAATGCTTCTAATAACCTCGGCTCGTTTCTGTATTTTATCATGCATTGATATCGATATCTATCTTTTATCCGTGCTAGTGGTGAAGCAACTGGACCAAGCACAGTTGTCGATTCAAAAAGCTCTCTTCTCAAAAACGAAACCACTTTTTCAGACACCGTTATGACATTTGTTAATTCAGAATGAGAAATCGTAATTAATACCATGAATACGTATGGCGGATATAAGCCTACTTTACGTTGGGTCATTTCCATTTGAAAAAACTGTTCATAATCATGAGATTTTACAAGCTCGATGCTATAATGATCCGGCGTATAAGATTGGATAATCACCTCACCTTTTAGATCATGTCGACCTGCTCTTCCGCTCACTTGTTCCATTAACTGAAATGTACGTTCAGCTGATCTGAAATCAGGAATATGAAGCATTGAATCAGCAGCTAGAACTCCCACTAGTGTAATCTTCGGGAAGTCCAATCCTTTTGCAATCATTTGTGTTCCGAGTAAGATATCAGCCTCGCCTCGCCCGAACGCTGAAAGAAGCCTCTCATGTGACCCCTTCCGTCTTGTTGTATCAATATCCATCCGAATGACTTTTGCCTCAGGTAAAACCCTCGTAAGTTCTTCTTCTACTTTCTGAGTTCCTGAACCAAAAAAACGAATATGCTCACTCCCACAAGAATCACATTTAGTAGGCATTTTTTCTTCGTGTCCACAATAATGACACTTCAATGAATTCTGAGTACGGTGATAGGTTAGCGAAATATCACAATGCTCGCAAGAAGCTACGTATCCGCAGTCTCGACACATAACAAATGTCGAATACCCTCTTCGGTTTAAAAAAAGAACCGTTTGTTCACCTTTTTCAATTCTATCTTTTAATTTTTCAAGCAATATATAGGAGAACATTGAGCGATTGCCACTTCGAAGTTCCTCACGCATATCTACTACATGAACTTCTGGCATTGCACGATTATGTACTCTCTCTGTTAGTGGAAGGAGCCTGTACACATTCTTTCTTGCCCTAGCATATGACTCTAAGGAAGGTGTAGCACTTCCTAATATTACTGGGCATTGATGATGTTTCCCTCGAAATATAGCGACATCTCTTGCATGATATCTCGGATTTTCTTCTTGTTTATAGCTTGTCTCATGTTCTTCATCAATGATAATAATCCCCAAATTTGTAAAAGGAGCAAAAATGGCCGATCTTGCACCGACAACGACCTGCACTTCTTTTCTTAAGATTTTTCTCCACTCATCGTATTTCTCTCCCATTGACAGACCAGAATGAAGAACAGCCACTTTTGAACCAAAGCGTCCTTTAAATCGTTGCACCATTTGCGGGGTTAGTGAAATTTCAGGGACGAGAACAATCGCTTCTCGCTTTTGTTCAAGTGCCTTGTCAATTGATTGTAAATATACCTCAGTCTTTCCACTCCCCGTTACACCATGAAGCAAAAATGTATAATGACTCTTTGTTTCAAGAGTATCTAGAATGGGTTGTATTACGTCTCGTTGTTGGTCTGTTAGTTCTAAGGGTAAGGTTCGCTCATATTCTACTCCAGCAAGAGGATCTCGATATACCTCTTTATCGAACTCTTGAAGAACTCCTTTTTTCACAAGTGTCGTAATCGTTTGCCGTGTCATTTTAGTTTCTTGCAACAGTGCCTGTACAGCTATTGGTTTTCCAAGTGATTGTAAGTAAGCTAAGAGCTCACGTTGTTTCACAGCTCTTGTCGGAATATCACAGGTAGTATTTTCACTTACCTTTACATAACGCTCCATTTTCTTTTTTCCCTTTTCTTCCACTTGATAACGAACCTCAAGTTTTCCTTCTTTCACTGCTTGTTGAATTTCCTTGAGACTAACATTTTTATCTTTTACAAGGTCATTCCAGAGTGGGCTTTTGTCTCCTTGAAAATGTGGGCGAATGGAGTAAGGCAATGTTTCAATATGAGCAAGTAAACATAGTTCTTTTTTTACTTTGGTTCGTAGTGCCGCTGGAATCATTAGTTGATACGCTGATAATTGAAAACAAAGAGTTTGATCAGCTAACCATTCACCTAATGAAAGTAGCTCACTAGTTAGAACGGGCACAACATCTAAAAAATCATCAATTGGTTTTGTTTTATGAAAGGTTGAATCGTTTGTAACGTCAACAACAAACCCTTGAATCTTACGTGGCCCAAATGGCACAACGACTCGTACTCCAGGTTGAATGACTTCCTCCCATTCTTTAGGTATATCATAATCAAATACTCGATCCGTATTGGAAGTAGGTACATCTACTATCACTTTTGCAATCATGAATGTTCTTGCCTTTTTGTATAGGAAATAATGTCTTCTATAATACATTTAGCTGCTTCTATTTTTGATAGAACAGGATATTCTTTCTTCCTTCCGTCTTTGGCAATTGTCATAATAATATTGGTCTCCCCTTTAAAACCAGCACCTTCTTGTAATATATTGTTCGCTACGATAAGATCAAGATTTTTCGAGTGCAATTTGCTTAAAGCATACTCTTCTACATTTTCTGATTCAGCTGCAAAACCAACAAGTAATTGCGTTGTTTTTTGTTCCCCTATTGTTTTTAAAATATCAATGGTTCTCTCCATTTCAACAGACCAAGTGCCAGGTTGCTTTTTTCTTTTATGCAAAAACGTATCCTTTGGCCTATAATCAGCTACCGCTGCTGATTTAATGACTATATCGGCGTGAACAAAATACTTTATCACAGCTTCATACATATCTTGTGCTGAGATTGTGTGTACCACTTCTATTCCGTCTGGTACTTGTAAAGTCGTCGGACCAGAAATCAAAACTACCTCTGCCCCTTGTTCCTTTGCAGCTTGCGCGATTGCATACCCCATTTTCCCCGAAGAATGATTTGTAAAGTAGCGTACGGGATCGATACGTTCTTGTGTTGGTCCAGCAGTGATTACCACTTTTTTCCCCGCTAAAAGATTCCTACTTTGACTTGAAAAATGCTTTTGCAAAATTTGAAGAAGATCATCTGGTTCGGCCATTCTTCCTTTTCCTGTCCACCCACATGCTAAATAACCTTCCTCACCATCAATCACTTTGTAACCATCTTCTTTTAATGTCTTTACATTTCTTTGGACTGATCGACGGTTATACATATTAACATTCATTGCTGGAGCAAGATAGATTGGAGCAGTTGTTGCAAGTATTGTTGTTGTGAGCATATCGTCTGCAATTCCATTGGCTAGCTTCGCAAGAACATTGGCTGTTGCTGGAGCAACAAGGATCACATCAGCCCAATCGGCGATATCAATATGAGCAATTTTCGTGGGGTCTGGCTCGTGAAATGTATTGTCATATACAGGTTGACTGGAAAGGGCTTGAAACGTAAGAGGAGTAACAAATTCCTTGGCCGATTCTGTCATCATAACTTTTACATTCGCTCCTGCCTGTACGAGTTTGCTCACTAGAGCAGCTGATTTAAATGCGGCTATTCCGCCACTCACTGCAAGAATCACATTTTTTCCTTCTACCATCTTTTCCACCTACTCCCAACTATAAAGAAATTTATTTGGTTTATGTACATGAGGTAACGTAACCACTATAGCGCCTAATCACTTCTTAGCTTCGATCTTACTTATGAGTCATGTTAATCTCAGTATCGTTGTTGCCTTTGATTCTTCTCATAGAAAAAAAGACTGACTCAAAGATTAAGACCCCTGCAACAATCTCTACGAACACAATGTGTCTATCGGGGTCTAAAACTTACGTGTTGAGTCAGTCTCTAGCTCTTATTCCTCATCATCTAATGGGGTAATTCGTTTAAAATGCAAATGATCATCTATTATTTCTTCAAGCGCAACCCCTACCGGTTTATAAGATACAGGTCGATGCACCATAGGTCCACGTGATAAATCTTCCTTAATCTCACGTGCCCGTTTAGCTGAAACCGTCACAAGCGTGTACTTTGAATCTAGTTTTGTTAAAAGCGAGTCAATAGAAGGATATAGCATTAGTTGACCTCCACAAGTTGTTTGTATTTTTCAATTAGGCGTTCACGTTTACAATGTTCTGCTGTTACAATTGACTTTATTCGTTCAACAGCTAAATGAACTTGATCGTTTTCTACGACATAGTCATATTTTTTCATCATTTCAATTTCTTCGCGAGCCACAGTCATTCGTTTATTTATAATATCTTCTGTTTCCGTCCCACGTCCAACAATTCGACTTCTCAGTTCTGCTAAACTAGGCGGCATTAAGAAAATAAAAACACCCTCTGGAAAGCGTTCCTTAACTTTTAAAGCACCTTGAACTTCAATTTCTAGGATGATATCTTGACCACTTTCAATTGTTTTCTTCACATACTCAATCGGTGTTCCATAATAGTTCCCAACATACTCTGCCCATTCTAATAGCTGATCTTGTTCAATCATTTTTTCAAATTGCTCTCTTGTTTTAAAAAAATAATTGACTCCATCCTTCTCTCCGCCTCTAGGAGATCTGGTTGTTGCAGATACCGAATATTGAACGGATGTGTCCTCTTGGCGTAATGCAGCACAAACTGTCCCTTTTCCAACGCCAGCGGGACCTGATAATACAAGTAATAGACCTTTCTCTTTCTTCATGGAAACCTCCTACATCTTACATTCAACTTATGTATCCTATCATATTTCTTATTAATCTTCACCTGTGTCGTCTTTACTTGTTAAACGCTGAGCTACTGTTTCAGGCTGAACAGCGCTTAATATTACGTGATCACTATCAGCAATAATAACAGCACGAGTTCTACGACCATATGTTGCATCAATTAACATATTACGATCTCTTGCATCTTGAATAATCCGTTTAATTGGTGCTGACTCTGGACTTACGATGGAAATAATTCGATTTGCCGATACAATATTTCCAAACCCGATGTTTATTAGTTTTATGTTCATTCTACTTTCCCCCACTTCAGGAGAGTCGCATCCACTCTCAACATTGTTATCCAAACTAATCTAACTATATACGAAAATCCGTTCGAATTCTAGCTTCTATTCAACATTTTGTACTTGTTCTTTTAATTTTTCTAGGTATCCTTTCATTTCCACAACATGTTGTCTTATTGAAGAATCAGGAGCTTTAGAGCCAATTGTGTTGACTTCTCGATTCATTTCTTGTACAAGAAAATCAAGACGTCTTCCTATCGCTTCGTCTTTTACATCCATGTATTTCGTATATTGTTTACAATGAGAACGTAAGCGAACAAGTTCTTCACGAATATCCATTTTCTCTGTGAAAATGGCGATTTCAGTAAGCAATCTTGTTTCATCCATTTCTAGTTCAGCATCTAAAACAGCTCGAATCCTTTGTTCTAGCTTTTCACGATAACGATCTACCAATGAAGGAATTAATGTTTCAATTTCATCGCAGCACTGTTGCAATTTATGTAACCAGTCCATCATATCTTGTTGTAAGTATGCTCCCTCTTCCTCCCTCATTTTGTTAAATGACGAAAGAGCTTCACTTATGCCCTTTAAAATTAACCTTTCTTCCTCTTGCCAATTTACATTGCTAATTTCTTCAACTTGAGCAATCGCTGTATCCATTAGAAGGGCACTAACCTCAAGCTTCATTTCTTGACTGAACTTTTCGTTGATCATGTTTGCAGCTGACACATATTGATCCAGTAATTGCTCATTTATAGTGAGAACACGCTTTTTGCTTGTTCTCTCTTCTACATGCACAGAAATGTCAATTTTCCCGCGTAAGACATGCTCCTTAATTTGCTTATGAATCTTATCTTCAATAGCCATTAATTCATATGGCAATTTGATTTGACTATCAAGAAATCGGTAATTTACAGCTTTTATTTCAATTGTAATTTCTCCACATTCAACATTAATTTTGGTAGAACCATACCCTGTCATACTTTTCATTGTTATCACATCCAGCTTTCATTTTACAGAAAAAAACTACCAGCAACAAGCAAGTAAACAAAGAAATAGGTTGACCCTAGTCGGCACTTTAGACTTACGTAAAACTGTCTGAAGCTTCCTCATGAGTCAACCAGATCAATCTTATTTCTTTCTTAACAATTGAAAACCTCCAAGAACAACTGTTGGAATCGAAGCCATTGCCAACACTAGTAACCATTCATGTCCATTTAAAGCGACCGTGTGAAATACTGTTTGCAATGGTGGATAATAAATAACAGCGAGCATTAATAATGTCGAAATGAAAACAGCTCCAACTAAATAGCGGTTTTCAAACGGGTTACGATGATACACTGAATACTCACTTCTACAGTCAAAAACATGTATGAGCTGTGCCATTACAAGTGTGACAAAAGCCACTGTTTGTGCTCTTGTTAAGTCACTTGGATCCGCTTGTAATGTCACCCAAAAAGCAGCAAGTGTGACAACCCCAATCATGAAACCACGACTTAAGATTTTCCAAGTTAACCCACGAGCAAATACTCCTTCGTTCGGACTTCTTGGCGATCGCTTCATCACGTCCCCTTCCGCTTGGTCCATCCCAAGGGCCATTGCCGGCAATCCATCTGTTACAAGGTTAATCCAGAGGATTTGAATGGCCACTAACGGCAGCGGCATTCCAAGAATCATCGCAAACAACATCACGAGAATTTCACCGACATTTGAAGCCATCATATAACGAATGAATTTACGAATGTTTTCGTAAATATTGCGACCTTCTTTAATGGCTGCTTTAATGGTAGCAAAATTGTCATCACTTAAGATGAGTGAGGATGCCTCTTTTGCGACGTCTGTACCCGTAATTCCCATTGCGATTCCTATATTTGCTGCTTTAATAGCTGGGGCATCATTCACTCCATCACCAGTCATTGCAACGATATGCCCTTTAGCTTGTAGCGCTTTAACAATCTTTAGCTTATGTTCTGGGGAAACTCGTGCATACACATCAACATCATCCACTACTTCCTCAAGCTCAGCAACACTCATTTTTGAGAGAGCTTGCCCGTCTAATACCTTCCCCTTTTTTGATAAAATTCCTAACTGATTTGCAATCGCCGCTGCTGTTATCTTATGATCACCCGTAATCATAACCGTTTTAATACCAGCTTGCCTACATTCAATAATAGAATCCTTTACCTCGGGTCTAGGTGGGTCAATCATCCCTTGTAACCCAATAAACGTTAATCCACGTTCAGCTTCAAAAGGTTGCTTACATACTTCTTTGTCATGAAGAGGCCTATACGCTATGGCAATCGTTCGTAAAGCACTCCCTGCTAACTGATCAATAACTCCTTCAACCTCCGTACGCCTTCTTGAAGTAAGAGCTTCTTCATTGATTCCATAGACAAGTTTGTTACAGCGCTCTAGAACAACATCAGGAGCACCCTTTGTAATCACATAGGATCTTCCTTTTTGATCTTTCACAATGACAGACATCATTTTTCTTCCTGAGTCAAATGGAAACTCTAGTACTCTTGAAAAATGCTTATCAAGTCCTTTTTTTGTATATCCTGCTTTCATTGAAGCGACAACTAGTGCTCCCTCAGTAGGATCACCGTCAATCACATACTCTGTCACTTGTTTTCGTAACATTCCTTGTTTCACTGTTTTCTCTAATAAATTAGCATTATTACAAAGCCACCCATAGCTTAAAAGTTGCTGTAACTTACGATCGCTAGTAGGCTCAACTTTTTTGCCGTTTTGTATAAACGTTCCTGACGGCTCATACCCTCCTCCAGTGATTTCCCACAGCTTTCCACCACTCCATGCATGAGTAACGGTCATCTTATTTTGCGTGAGTGTGCCTGTTTTATCTGAACAAATAACAGATGCACAACCTAGCGTTTCGACTGCTGGAAGTTTCCTTACAATTGCTTTTCGTTTAATCATTCGCTGTACACCAAGAGCGAGAGCAACCGTTACGATTGCAGGCAACCCCTCAGGTATTGCGGCAACGGCAAGTGACACACCAGATAAAATCATTGTATACACATCATGACCTTGTACCACTCCAATAATGACAACAAGAGCAGTTAATACTAATGCAACAGCAATTAATATTTTTCCTAACTGTTCAAGTCGACGTTGCAACGGTGTAACAAGAGTAGTTGTTGATTGCAAGAGATGGGCAATCTTCCCCATTTCCGTCTTCATTCCAGTACCGACGACTACACCAATCCCACTTCCTTGTGTCACAAGCGTTCCCATAAATGCCATATTTGACTGGTCGCCAAGTTCGGCGTGTTCACAATTAAGCAAATGTTGCTGTTTTTGTACCGGAACAGATTCTCCAGTTAAAGAAGACTCTTCAATACGTAATCCATTAGTTTCTAAAAGGCGCAGATCTGCTCCAATACGATCTCCACTAGAAATCTTTACAATATCACCAGGAACAACATGTGCAGACAAAACCTTTTTCCATTCCCCTTGCCTTAGTACCTGCATTTGCGGAGCTGATAATTCTTTTAGTGCATCAAGTGATTTTTCTGCTTTTCGTTCTTGAACAAAACCAAGAATTCCATTTAATAGAACAATAATCATGATGGTAATGGCATCAATATACTCCCCAAGCATACCGGAGATAAACGTAGCTGCTAAAAGGACAAGAACCATAAAGTCTTTAAATTGACCGAGAAAAACAAACAATGCAGATGGTCTTTTTCCTTCATCTAACTTATTCTCCCCGTACTTCTTTAACCTTTTGTCTACTTCTTTTTCTGTTAACCCCTTTTCTATATTTGTACCAACGGATGAGGTTACTTCCTGTTCCTCTAACTTGTACCAATTCATCTCGACACACCCCACATGATATTCTCTTTTCACATTTCTTAACTGAAGTTAGAAAAGGCTTATCCAATCGTTTATACAAGCCATCATATTCAGTGAAGTCGCAAAACATGCTATACTCATAAGAGCAATCCTCCAAAAAATGTGAATGAGTTTCTTACATGCTGATTTATCATAATGTTTATTTAGAAGTTGGGAGGAAAGGAAAGGGATGAAGCAGCCATGTCATTTGATGGATTTATGACAAGGGCGATGACACACGAGCTTAAAACGTTGTTAACGTCAGGAAGAATTTCAAAGATTTATCAACCATATAAAACAGAATTAATTTTTACGATCCGTGCAAAAGGAAAAAATCACCATTTGTTATTATCAGCGAACGCTAGTTTTGCAAGAATACACATAACAAAAGAAAAATACGATAATCCTTCTACACCACCGATGTTTTGCATGTTATTACGAAAACATTTAGAAGGAAGTATTATTGAAGAAATTGAGCAACTTGACATGGAACGCGTCATCATCTTTCATATCAAAAATAAAGATGAACTCGGGGATGAAACATACAAAAAACTGTATATTGAAATTATGGGACGCCATAGTAATATTAGTTTGGTCGATAAGAAAACAGGCCTTATTTTAGATAGTATTAAACATATTAGTCCCGCTCAAAGCAGCTATCGGACCGTTATGCCAGGTCAAATTTATAAGCTTCCCCCTGAGCAACATAAAGCCGATCCTTTTAAATTAGATTCAGATGAATTATTAAAGAGAATTGATTTTAATGCTGGAAAGATCGATAAACAATTAGTTGGACAAATTGCTGGACTTTCTCCACAACTAGCTAGAGAGATTACATTTCAGTCAGGTTCGTTTGTAAATAGAAACACGCTCCCTCCTGCGTTTTTAAAAATAATGAATCGTTTACAAGAACACGACTATCACCCTGAAATGATTACAGTAGACGGGAAAGAATCGTTTTCAATTGTTCCATTAGAACATGTAAAAGGAGAGAGGAAGGCATTTCAATCGGTCAGTGAATTACTTGATCGCTTTTATTATGGCAAGGCAGAGCGAGATCGTGTGAAGCAGCAAGCTCATGATTTAGAGCGATTCCTCCGAAACGAATGGCAAAAGAACAAAAAGAAAATAAAAAAATTAGAACAAACGTTGCATCAGGCGGAACGAGCAAAGGAATACCAAAAACTTGGAGAGCTCCTAACAGCTAATTTACATATGGTAAAACGTGGAGACAAACAGGTCGAAGTAATTGATTATTATGATGAAGAGGGTGGCATGACTCTTATAAAACTCGATCCACAAAAAAATCCTTCAGATAATGCTCAAGCCTATTTTAAAAAATATAATAAAGCGAAAAATTCAGTCGCTGTCGTCGAAGAACAAATTGAAAAAGCAAAAGAAGAAGTCATTTATTTCGATCAACTAATTCAACAGATGGAAAGTGCAGCCCCTAAAGATATTGAGGAAATACGTGAAGAGCTGATAGAAGAAGGGTATATTCGCAGGCGTCTTAAACAGCAAAAGAAAAAGAAAGAGACGAAGCCACAACTTGAGCAATACGTCTCTACGAATGGAATTGAGTTTTTCGTCGGTAAGAACAATAAACAAAATGATTATGTGACAAATAAATTTGCTAGACAAGATGAGATCTGGTTACACACAAAAGATATTCCAGGTTCCCATGTTGTCATTAGAAGCACGGAGCCTGATGAAGAGACTTTACTTCAAGCAGCTACGGTTGCTGCATTTTATAGTAAAGCAAAACAATCAAGCTCAGTTCCCGTCGATTACACAAAAATTCGTCATGTAAAGAAACCAAATGGATCGAAACCAGGTTATGTTATTTATGATAATCAGACAACCATGTTCGTTACTCCTAATGAGGATCTCGTACGTGCTCTTAGGAAATAAACAATGAGAGAAACTAGTGAACAGGTCGTTTTTCACCATTTCACTAGCCTCGAAACAACGGGCGTAGTCTCATTGCCATTGTATCCTCAGTACTTTTCTTAGAAAAAAGTAAGCAGACTATTCTTACAGAAAATAGCCTGCTTACAAGGCGCCTGAAAAAGGTAAAAAGCAACCTTTTTCAGGCGTCTTTTTCTTACTTCTTATTTTATTGCTATTGTAATCGTAGCTAGTCTGTCCAATACAGGTATATGCCGAATGTTACTTATACCTAACACTGTTAATAGCTCATCAAGCTCCTTGTCAGAATAACGATGTCTTTTCGTTGAAACATTTGACCAAGCAAGTAGCGATTCACGCTCAAATCCACTCATTTGATTCAGTTTTGCAAACTGGTCTGCTGAATCTGGCGACATATCAGGAGATGGATTCAACATCGCTACAACTCCAGCTGGTTTTACCACTCGAATCATCTCAGCTAACCCTTTTTTGGGTTCGGGAAGAAGGAACATCACACATGTTGATAAAGCAACATCTACGTGATTTTCTTTTAAAGGCAGCTTGTATGCATCACCAACAAGTAGTCTACTTGTAGCTGTACCACCATCTAATAGTGAACGACTTTTCTCAACCATTTCTTGTGAGAGATCAATACCTATGAGTTCACTAGCTTCTATTTTTCCCCGTTCTAATAACCTACCTGTGCCACAACCAATGTCCAATATCACCTTATGCCTCCAACTACCTGTGAGCTCCTTTAATTGGTTATGAATCGTGTTCAGCCATTTCGTTTGTGCCATAGCGTCAAAAAAATCAACAAGATCGTCAAAGTCGGGTCCACTCATTTTCCTCATTCAATTCCCGCCTCCTTTACAGTCACCTTATCATAAAAGGTGTTCCAAAAGGCTTAAAAACAACCATTTAGAACACCTCATATTTCTCTACACTTGCTCTTTCATCCAACCTTGTGAAGTTGGGTCTTTCCGCCATTCATTTAAACGTTCCATTTGATCAGCTGTAATAGTGCCTTGTTCCTTTGCAACCGAAAGCAATGTCGAATAAGATGTGATCACATGTGTCGGAATATTAGCCTCTCCAAGCGCGTCATATGCTTTTTGAAATTCATATGTAAAAATCGCTACGATCGCCACAACTTCCGCACCGCTTGCACGTAATGCTTCTGCAGCCTGAATTACACTTCCACCCGTTGAGATAAGATCTTCAACAAGAACAACTTTTTGACCTTTTTCGATTTTTCCTTCAATTTGATTTTGTTTTCCATGCCCCTTTGCACTTCCTCTAACATAAACCATCGGCAAATCTAGATGATCTGCTAATAAGGCAGCATGTGGAATTCCCGCTGTAGCAGTCCCTGCAATTACATCAACTTCAATACTTTCAAGAAGTTTAGCAAAGCCAGCTATAATATCTTTACGTACATCTGGGTACGAAAGTGTTAAGCGATTGTCACAGTAAATCGGTGACTTGATTCCAGATGTCCAAGTAAATGGATCATTGGGTCGTAGATGAACTGCACCAATATTTAATAAATGCTTAGCAATTTGCTCTTTCATAATTACCCCTCCCAGTCTTGTTTCATTGCTTGATATACTTCAAATGGGTGCTCTGCATTTGTGATGCTTCGTCCTACGACAATGCCCCAACTACCTAATTCTCTAGCCTCTTGTGGAGTAACAACACGTTTTTGATCACCAATCGCATCTTCTGCGCGGCGAATTCCAGGACACACCGTATAAAACGATGAACCACAAGAATCATGGATTAAAGGGACTTCTTTCGCTGAGCAAACCACACCATCAACACCACTTTCTTGCGCAAATGTTGCATACGACTTTACAACATCGTCGAGCGGTTGGTTAATTAGCAATTCAGAGCGCATTGTTTCTTCATCTGTACTCGTTAACTGAGTGACCGCTATTAATATAGGTCGTTCTTTCCCAGCTAACGTCCCTTGCTCTAAACCTTCACGGGCTGCACTCATCATTTTTATCCCACCTGCAGCATGTACATTTACAATATCTATATCCAGACTAGCAAGCTCTCGCATTGTTCTTTGAACTGTATTTGGGATATCATGCAATTTTAAATCAAGAAAAATTTGATGGCCATTTTCTTTAAGCTCATGAATGACTTGTCTTCCTTCACGGTAAAATAATTCCATTCCTACCTTAACAAACAAAGACTCACCTTGTAACTGGGCTAGAAGTTCTCTACGTTTTGCTGCATCATCTAGGTCTAGGGCGATTATGAGTGGACGTTGCATTTCTTCCAACTCCCTCCAATAAGGTCTTGCACATTGTCAACTTCTAATTCGTCAAGAAGTGCAGGAAGTTCATCAATAATCGTTGGACATACAAATGGATCAGTAAAATTCGCTGTACCTACCGCAACTGCACTTGCACCTGCAAGCATGAATTCAACTACATCTTCAGCTGTATAAATTCCGCCCATACCGATAATCGGAATATCAACAGCTTGACTGACTTGATGAATCATTCGAATTGCTACAGGTTTTATGGCTGGACCTGATAAACCGCCGTAGCCATTTGATAAAATTGGCTTTCTTCTTTTTAAATCAATTCGCATTCCAAGAAGCGTATTAATCATAGAAAGACCATCCGCTCCAGCTTTCTCTACAGCACGAGCGATTTCAACGATATCAGCAACATTCGGTGATAGTTTTACATAAACAGGGACATCTGAAACATTTTTCACTTCTCTCGTCAATTCAGCTGCAACATGAGGAATGGTTCCAAATGCGATTCCACCTTGCTTCACATTTGGACAAGAAATGTTTAATTCAATTGCATGAACATTCTCCGCTTTGGAAAGTTTCGCCGTAGTCTCCACATAATCAGCAATTTCTGTACCAGCAACATTTGCCACAATCGGTACATCGTATTTCTTTAACCAAGGCAGTTCGTTATTTAATACTCCTTTTAGTCCAGGATTTTGTAATCCTATCGCATTGAGCATCCCTGCTGATGTTTCTGCAACACGTGGCGTTGGGTTGCCAAATCGTGGTTGATCCGTTGTTGCCTTTATAGCAATGGCACCTAAGAGCTCAAGATCATAATAATTAGCGTACTCTTTCCCAAATCCAAAACATCCAGAAGCAGGCATGATTGGATTTCTCATCGAAAGACCTGGTAGTTCAATTTGTAATCTGTTCATAGTACAACCTCCCCAACCGGAAAGACTGGACCATCTGTACAGACTTTGCGGTAACTTGTTCCTGAAGTATCGCCTACTACATGACAAACACAGGCAAAACAGGCTCCAATACCACATCCCATTCGTTCTTCAAGTGAAATGAACAAGCGCTTATCACTATAAATACTTGATAAAGCTGCTAGCATCGGTGTTGGTCCACATGAATACATCGTATCAAATGCTAGGTTTTTCTCTTTAATGACATCTGTCACATAACCGATCGAACCATAAGTTCCATCAGCCGTAACGACATACGTCTCACCTAGCTCTTGAAACTCACCTTCATAGAAAACATTTTCCTTGCTTTGAAAACCTAATACATGAATGACATGGACTCCACGTTTTTTTAATTGCTTAGATAAATAATAGAGAGGTGGGACGCCGATTCCGCCCCCAACAAGGAGAGCTGTCTCTCCTTGTTTAGTAGCATCTAATGGAAAGCCATTCCCCAGTGGACCTAGCACATCAATCTTTTCTCCTTCTTCCTTGAGAGATAACCGCTTCGTTCCTTTTCCTTCTGCGCGATACAGCATTGTGACAGTTTCATTTTCTATATCTACATCACAAATGCTGATCGGTCTTCTTAGCAAAAGGTCGTCACTATTATCTACTCGTAAATGTAGGAATTGACCTGGTTCTGTCATTTGTTTTGCTAGGCTTCCCGAGCATATAACTTCCATAATGTTTGAGGCGATTTCTCGCTGCTTCGTAATTGTTAGTAAATCTTTTTTTATCATGGTCCTCACGCCTCTCTCTTACATTTGCATTTGTGGCATACTTTCAGAAGAAAACGTAATTGATTCAAGAACTCTTAAAAGAGCTTCACCTGTATCAATCGATGTTAAGCAAACAACACCATTTTCAACTGCTTCACGACGAATTCTAAATCCATCACGAGCTGGTTGCTTTCCTCTTGTTAATGTATTAATAACAAAATGTGCTTGTCCTTGTTGAATGACGTCCAATAAGTTTGGTTTTTCTTCTCCAATTTTGTTCACAATTGTTACCGGAATATTCGCTTCTTTAATAAAGCTTGCTGTACCTGCAGTTGCTAAAATATCAAAGCCAATTTTATGGAAACGTTCAACGAGACTAAGCGCTTCTTCTTTATCTTTATCTGCAACTGTAAATAGAACAGATCCGTGAGTCGGAATACTCATTCCTGATGCAATTAAGCCTTTAAATAATGCCTTTTCTAAAGTTGTATCACGTCCCATTACTTCACCGGTTGATTTCATTTCAGGTCCAAGTGTAATGTCGACTCGACGAAGTTTAGCAAATGAGAAAACCGGAACTTTTACCGATACTTCTTTTGCTTCAGGATGATAGCCCGTTTCATACCCTAATTGTGGAAGAGACTTGCCAAGCATCACTTTTGTCGCAAGGTTTGCCATTGGTACGCCTGTAATTTTACTTAGGAAAGGTACGGTACGACTTGAGCGAGGATTTACTTCTAGAACATATACCTCATCCTTATGCCATACAAATTGAATATTTAGCAACCCAACAATTTTCAATCCTCTTGCAATCGAAATCGTTCGATCAATCAGTTTTTGTTTCAAGTTCTCTGGTACAGTTTGTGGAGGATAAACCGCGATTGAATCACCAGAATGAACACCTGCACGTTCAATATGTTCCATAATTCCTGGGATATAAACATTTTCCCCATCTGAAATCGCATCGACTTCTAGTTCTTTTCCTGTTAAATATCGATCAACTAATACAGGATGCTTCGGATTTACACTCACTGCATTTTTCATATAATTAAGAAGTTCTTCTTCTTTGTAAACAATCTCCATTGCACGTCCCCCAAGAACATATGACGGCCTAACAAGAACTGGATAGCCAATATCATTAGCAATAGTTACTGCGCCTTCAACAGATGTTGCTGTACGTCCAAGTGGTTGTGGAATATCTAGTGATAAAAGGGTTTGTTCAAATTTATCACGATCTTCAGCACGATCCATGCTCTCAAGTGACGTACCAATTATAGGTACTCCTCTTGCTTCAAGTTCATCCGCTAGGTTGATTGCTGTTTGTCCGCCAAATTGAACAATAACTCCTTCTGGTTGTTCTTGCTCATATACATGCATAACATCTTCAACTGTAAGTGGTTCAAAGTAAAGCTTGTCTGACGTACTAAAATCTGTTGATACTGTCTCTGGGTTATTATTAATAATAATCGCTTCATAACCAGCTTCTTTAATAGCCCAAACAGTATGAACAGTTGCATAGTCAAATTCAATTCCTTGTCCGATTCGAATAGGACCTGATCCTAGAACCAAAATGCTCTTCTTCTCTGTTTGAATCGCTTCATTCTCATCTTCATATGTCCCATAAAAATACGGGGTAGTCGATTCAAATTCAGCTGCACAAGTGTCAACCATTTTGTAAACAGGCCGAATATTCTGCTCCATGCGAAGATTATAAATGTCACGCTCATCTTTATTCCATATACGAGCAATTGCAATATCAGAAAAACCACGTTCTTTAGCTTTTTGTAATAACTCAAGATCATTTACAGATGCCGTTAACTCTTTTTCAAGGGTAACGATTCTTGCTAACTTTTGCATAAAGAAACGATCAATTTTGGTTAATTCACATAGCGATTGGATTGATTGACCTCTTCGTAACAATTCTGCTAATACAAACAGACGCTCATCATCGGTTATATCTAGACGTTTAACTAATACATTCGTTTCAGTATTAGCGATTTTCGTATCATAAATATGATCGTATCCAGCTTCCAATGAACGAACAGCTTTTAATAGAGACTCTTCTAAGTTACGACCAATTGCCATAACTTCCCCAGTCGCCTTCATTTGTGTTCCTAACGTACGATTGGCAGCCTCAAATTTATCAAATGGCCAACGAGGTATTTTTGAAACAACATAATCAAGTGCAGGTTCAAAACTTGCATACGTTTTTCCTGTAATTGGGTTCATCAACTCATCTAAACTGTATCCTACAGCGATTTTTGCCGCCATTTTTGCAATTGGATAACCAGTTGCTTTTGATGCAAGTGCTGATGACCGACTTACACGAGGATTTACTTCTATAATGTAGTATTGATCACTGTCAGCGTCATGAGCAAACTGAACGTTACAACCACCTTCAATTCCTAAGGCGCGGATGATTCGTAATGATGAGTTACGAAGACGTTGATAATCACGATCAGTTAGAGTTTGGCTAGGTGCGACGACGATTGAATCTCCTGTGTGAACTCCAACAGGATCAATGTTCTCCATGTTACACACAACAATTGCTTGATCTTTGGCATCACGCATTACTTCATATTCTACTTCCTTAAACCCTGCGATACTCTTTTCAATTAAACATTGCGTAACTGGACTATACTTTAGTCCACTAGTCACAATCTCACGTAACTGTTCTTCGTTATGAACAATTCCACCACCAGTTCCACCAAGTGTATACGCTGGACGAACAATAACTGGAAATCCAACTACTTTCACAAACTCTTGTGCTTCTTCAAGCGTATGAACAATTTCACTTTCCGGAACAGGTTCATCTAATTCATTCATTAACGTTCGAAATAAATCACGGTCTTCCGCTCGCTTAATTGCGTTCAAGTCTGTACCTAATAATTCAATATTATAGGCTTTTAAAATTCCAGACTCATCAAGTTCCATAGCCATATTAAGTCCCGTTTGACCACCTAGTGTTGCGACAATTCCGTCTGGACGTTCCTTACGAATGATACGACTAACAAAGTCTAATGTAATTGGCTCGATGTACACTCTGTCAGCCATTGTTGTATCCGTCATTATTGTTGCAGGGTTGGAATTAATTAAAACGACTTCATATCCTTCTTCTTTTAATGCTTGACAAGCTTGCGTGCCTGCATAGTCAAACTCTGCTGCTTGACCAATTACAATCGGGCCCGATCCAATTACTAAAATCTTATTTATATCATTACGTTTTCCCATGTTTAAATCTCCCCTCGATTAAGCAAGTACAGTTGCTTTCTTTTCGGCTTCCATCATTTTCACGAACTGATTAAATAAACTGTTCGCATCATGTGGTCCTGGTGATGCTTCTGGATGATACTGTACACTAAAAGCTGCGTGCTTAACATGTCTTACCCCTTCAACCGTGCCATCATTTACAGCCACATGTGTTAATTCAAGACCTGTTCCTTCTAGTGAATCAAGATCTACTGTATACCCATGATTTTGAGCGGTAATGTCGATTTTCCCGGTTGAGATTTCACGAACTGGATGGTTCGAACCACGATGCCCAAATTGTAATTTACTAGTTGTCGCACCACATGCCAGAGATAAAAGCTGATGTCCAAGACAAATACCAAAGATTGGGACTTGTCCTAATAGTTCATTTATCATATCAATCGCCTCAGGAACATCAACTGGATCTCCAGGTCCATTACTTAACATAATACCGTCCGGACGAAGACGAAGAATTTCATTTGCGCTTGTATTATAAGGAACAACAACCACATCACATTGCCTTGCAATCAGTTCGCGTAAAATACCATGTTTCATGCCAAAGTCCACAAGTACGACTTTCAATCCTCTTCCTGGAGCATGGTAAGGAGATTTTGTTGATACTCTCTTAACCTGATCTCGAACGAAGGTTGTTTGTTTTAGCTCTTCGATCACTTGTTGCGCATCAACCTCTAGCGAACAAATACGTCCACGTAGCGTACCGTGCTCACGAATTAAACGCGTAAGCTTACGTGTATCAATTCCTGCAAGACCTGGAATTTCTTTAGCACGCAGCAATGTATCAAGTGATTCTTCTTCACGCCAATGACTCGGCTCTGGCTCATATTCCTTCACGATAAATCCGTTAATTGCTGGAGTCACCGATTCAAAGTCATCACGATTAATTCCGTAATTCCCAATCAGGGGGTACGTCATTGTGACAATTTGACCACAATACGAAGGATCAGATAGTATTTCTTGATAACCAGTCATTCCTGTGTTGAAAACGACCTCCCCACTCATAACTTTATCTGCTCCAAATCCTTCACCAACAAAGACATTCCCATCTTCTAAAATAAGTTGACGCTTCATGCTGTCACCGTTCCTTTCTCAAATACAAGCTTTCCATCAACAAACGTATATACTGGCCACCCAAAACATGCCCATCCGTTAAATGGTGTATTTTTCCCTTTAGATAAGAATGCTTCTTTATCAATTTTGCGCTCTTGTTCAAGATCAATTACTGTCACATCAGCAATCTCACCTTCATTTAAAACACCTGATTGCAAGTTAAATGTTTTGGCTGGCTTCACTGTTAACCAGTCTACTAATTGTTTCAATGTTGCTTTTTCAGTTTTAACTAAATGTGTATAAAGCAATGGAAAAGCTGTTTCTAACCCAACAATACCAAATGGTGCTCGTTCCATTCCAACAGCCTTCTCATCCTCTGTATGCGGAGCATGATCTGTTGCAATAAAATCAAGGGTTCCATCTAAGAGCCCTTCCCAAAGAGCTTCTTGATCTTCTTTTGCTCGTAATGGTGGATTCATTTTAAAATTAGTATCTAATCCAGGAATATCATCTTCACAAAGCAAAAGGTGGTGAGGTGATACTTCCGCCGTTACTTTAATACCTGCTTTTTTTGCATCACGGATTACACGAACCGATTCTTTCGTACTTACATGACAAACATGATAGTGAGCACCTGCTGCTTCAGCTAGCAAAACATCACGTGCAATATGTACTGATTCGCATACGGATGGAATAGCAGGTAACTTGTGTTCTGCTGAAAAACTCCCTTCATGTACACAACCACCATGGATTAACGTATCTTCTTCACAGTGTGCCACAACTGCCATATCAACCTCGGCAGCTTTTTTCATCGCCGTAAGCATCATATCAGCTGATTGAACACCTACTCCATCATCAGTAAAGGCGAACGCACCTGCTTTTTTTAATGCTTCGAAATCGGTTAATTCTTTTCCTAATTGTCTTGTCGTGATCGCAGCATATGGCAACACACGTACATGCCCAGTTGATTCAATTCTTTCTTGCAGCCATTCCATTTGTTCTTTCGAATCTGGAACTGGTCTTGTATTCGGCATTGATGCAATCGTTGTAAAGCCACCCGCCGCTGCTGCTTTCGTTCCTGTTTCGATTGTCTCTTTTTGTTCTCCACCTGGTTCACGTAAATGAACATGAACATCAACAAGTCCCGGTGTTATTAATTTCCCCTCTACATTTATAACTGATTCTTCTTCTGTAGTTGGTGGTGTGAATTGAATACGGGCATCCACCATATACACGTCTTTCACTACCAAAGTACCATCTTCTGCTAAAATAAATCCGCCTTCAAGTTTGATTGTCATTTCTCATTCCCCCTTAGTATTGGTCAAGAGCACGTCTTACAACAGCTTTTCTTACGGCTACACCATTTTTCATTTGTTTAAAAATTCTAGAACGACCACATTCAACAAGTTCATTCGCTAATTCTACTCCTCGATTAACCGGTGCCGGATGTAGGATAATTGCATTTGATTTCATTCGATTTTCTCTTTCGATTGTTAAGCCAAATTGTTGATGATAGCTTTCTTTGGACCATTCCATTTTTCCATCGTGTCGCTCATGCTGAATACGCAAAAGCATTATAACGTCAGCTTTTGGTAATTCATCATCTAAATTCACATATTGATAAGCCTCGTCATACCCAGCCATCCATTCTTTCGGCCCAGCTATTTTTACTTTCGCACCTAACCTAGTGAGGACATCCGCATTGGACCTAGCCACTCGGCTATGGCGTAAATCACCAGCAATAATGACATTCAAGCCAGAAAATGACGAAAACTCTTGTTGAATCGTTAGTAAATCAAGTAAAGACTGTGTTGGGTGATGACCGTTACCGTCCCCTGCATTTATAATTGGAATTTGTACCTGTTGACGGATATGTTCGTAATAGTCATTCTCTGGATGTCTAATGACAAGAGCATTCGCTCCAATTGCTTCAAAGGTTTTTACTGTATCAAGTAACGATTCACCCTTTTGAACACTTGAACTCTCTTCTGAGAAAGACAGAACATGCAGACCTAGCGTTTTTTCAGCTACCTCAAAGCTATAGCGCGTTCTTGTTGACGGTTCGAAGAAAAGATTAGCGATAAATAACTCTTTATTTGGACGCCACTCTTTGCCACTTGCAAAATGCGCTGCCTCTTGTAGAATATTTGAAATTTCAACTGTTGACATTGCTTCTAACGTTAATAATTCTCCTCTGATTGCTTTTTGTTCTGTCATTGTCACCATCCAAACCAGCCTCCTCATTAGTATGTATTTGTAATATGCTTATAAAAAATACCCTAAGAGTATCTCTTAGGGTATACGGAACAGGAGAAGTCTTTCCCTCCTCGTTACCGAACCCCTTTGAAGTCTCTCTGTACCTCGTTTAAAGGGAATTATTCTTTTGTTACTCAGATTCAAACATCGCTTTCTTTCCGTAGCTAACTTCTTTCTCAGGTAAAATCATATGCAGGATAATGCCAATGATGGTTGCTAGAGCCATACCTGGAATAACAATGTTCTCAGTGACTTGTATGAAAGCTCCACCGATTCCAATGACTAAAATAACTGATGAAATAATTAAATTTCTTTTTAATCCAATATTTATTCCATTATCAATCAGCATCCGTAAGCCTGAAGAAGCAATTACCCCGAATAATAGTATGGAAACACCACCCATAACTGCGGTTGGAATTGTTTGAATGAGAGCTGCAAATTTACCGATGAAGGAAAATGATATAGCAAGAACTGCCGCACCTGCAATCACAAACACACTGAACACACGCGTGATCGCTAATACACCGATATTTTCTCCATAAGTTGTATTAGGAGGACCACCAACGAACGAAGCAATGATGGTTGCTACTCCATCCCCTAAAATAGAACGGTGTAAACCAGGCTCTTTAATAAAATTCTTCCCCACCACTTTACTTAGTACCATTTGGTCTCCTATATGCTCTGCAATAGTAACAACTGCAATCGGAACCATGATAAAAGCAATTTCCCATGAGAAAGCCGGGGAATAAGTTACAAATGGGATCAAAACATCTGGTGCTGCAATCCAACTCGCGTCACGAACTGGTTGCCAATCAATAAGTCCAAAGAATAAGGCCGTTATATATCCACCAACGATTCCAAACATAATTGGAACGAGGCTAAAGAATCCTTTAAAAAACATCGATGCGACAACTGTTATTGCAAGTGTTATAAGAGCAACTGTGAAATGAGTTGTTGAATATTCTCCTGTGGCCGGTTCATTCATGGCCATATCAATCGCGACTCCAGCTAAACCTAGTCCAATTACCATAATAACTGGACCAACTACAATCGGTGGCAAGAAACGCATAATCGAGTTAACTCCAAACGCTTTAATGATTAGGGCAATGATTCCGTATGCTAAACCTGCTAAGAAACTTCCAATCATGACACCCTCAGGTCCATTCAAACTTGTTGCTGCAATAATTGGGGCGATAAAAGCAAAGGAAGAACCTAAATACGCTGGTATTTGTCCTCTCGTAATGACAAGGTATGCTAACGTCCCTAGTCCACTTGATAACAAGGCAACAGCAGGACTTAAATCAACTAAGTATGGAACAAGAATTGTTGCACCAAACATAGCAAATAAATGCTGTAAACTTAAAACAATCCACTTATCAAACCTTGGCACTTCGCGAATGCCAACTTCTTTTGTCTTTAATGCCATTAATATATTTCCTCCTAAACCTTATACAAAAACCTCTTTGTCAAGACAAAGAGGTGCTACAGACTGATTCGTATTATCACGAATCGGAATGAGACCCTCTTATCAGTCTCGCAGGACTCATTTAAAGAGGTACTTTTTTATTTTGTTCAATTGTTACTTCATCAATTGAATCAACTTCTTTTACTTTCGCAACAATGATTTCACTTTTTGATGTCGGAACATTTTTCCCTACATAATCAGGTCGAATTGGCAATTCACGATGACCTCGATCAATTAAGACGGCCAATTGTATTTGCTCTGGCCTGCCAATATCAATCAATGCATCAAGACCAGCTCGAACCGTTCTGCCAGTGTAAAGAACATCATCAACAAGAATAACTTTTCGATTTCTAATATCAACTGGTATGTCTGTCCCTTGTAAAATTGGTTCTTCTTTATTCGTTTTAACTGTTAGATCATCACGATAAAGGGTGATGTCAATTTCTCCAACTGGAATTTTCGCACCTTCTATTTGATCTATGCGTTCTGCTAATCGCTTGGCAAGATAAATCCCACGTGTCTTTATTCCAATCAGAATACAATTTTCCACACCCTTATTGTGTTCAATGATTTCATGTGCAATACGTGTTGTTGCTCTTCTAATCGCTTGTTCGTCTAAAATTATACGTGACAACTTTCCCACCTCCACATTATCCTAGAAAACGAAAAAACTCTCATGTCCATTTAGACATGAGAGGATAAAATACGTAGGTGAATACAGACAGACTATGTTCAGTGCCTGTTTCTTACGGATCCGTTTCCTTCTCAGCCTCACAGGACTGTAGTTAAAGGACTATTAATTTCTATATTAGTATGACTTAGAAACAGATAACTGTCAACCATTTTATTTTGTTCTTAATTGATGTAACAACTGTTTCATATCTTCTGGAATTGGCGCTTCAAAAAGCATTTCTTTTCCTGTTCTTGGGTGAATAAATCCAAGTACCGCCGCATGAAGAGCTTGCCCCCTTATATCAAGTGTTTTCTTTTTCGGACCATACTTAGGATCACCTGCTAATGGGTATCCAATGTATTTCATATGAACACGAATCTGATGCGTTCTTCCTGTTTCTAACTCGCATTGCACGTAGGTATACTGATCAAATGTTTCGAGTACAGTAAAATGCGTGACTGCATCACGACTATTCACTTCAGTTACAGTCATACTTTGGCGGTCTTTTTTATCTCTACCTATAGGAGCATCGACTGTCCCATGCTGATGTGGAATAATACCGTGGACAATCGCTTTATATAATCGTCGTGTCGTTTTTGCTTTTAATTGTTCAACTAGAGATTCATGCGCATGGTCATTTTTAGCAACCATTAATAAACCAGATGTATCCATATCAATACGATGTACAATTCCCGGTCTGATTACACCATTAATACCTGATAAGTCTTTACAGTGGTACATTAATGCGTTAACTAACGTGCCTGTGTAATGACCAGGAGCAGGATGAACAACCATCCCTCTAGGCTTATTGACAACAATTACATCTTCATCTTCATAAACAATTTCAAGCGGAATATTCTCTGCTATTATTTCTAACTTCTCAGGTTCAGGTATTTCTAGAGTGACAACATCACCTGATGCCACCTTATAATTGCTTTTCACTTTCGCATTATTCACTTTGATATGTTCTTCTTTTATCCAGATTTGCACTTGTGTGCGTGACCACGATTCATTCATTGTTGTCAAAAATTTATCAATTCGCTCACTTGCTTGATCCGTTGTGACAGTCCATTCAAATTGTTCCATTACGCGCGCTCCCTCTTTTGTTTCCGTTCATCAATAATCATTTTCACAAACAATAGCCCTACTCCTATACAAAGTGCGGCATCAGCTACATTAAAAATAGCAAAATTATAAGTGAAGATATATGTATCTACAAAATCTACTACTTCTCCACGAAACAACCGATCAATAAAATTCCCAATAGCGCCTCCAAGAATTAAACCTAAAGAGACTCCGATCAGCCTACTTTTTCCCGCTTCCTTTTGCATATAATAGATGAGTCCAATAACGACAATCGTTGTGATAATATAAAAGAACCACATTTGACCTTCAAGTATTCCAAATGCTGCACCTGTATTTCGATGCGATGTAAAATAAAGTACATTTTCAATAATTTTTATACTTTCTCCAATAATCATTTGTTTATCAACAATCCACTTGCTTATTTGATCAATGATGATAACAACAATTGCTAATGCATAATACTTCAACGTAATTCCCCCGATCTGTCCACATCTTTCCATACGTTTAGCATTATAGCACAAAAAGAGGGGGATGACCCCCTACTTTCCGTTTAAGTATTGGTCGTAGTGCACGTTACGTTGAAATACGACATCTTCATCACCTGTATAGCCATCAATTCCCGTTGATAGAAATCCTTCAATTTCTTCTACATATCCGATCAATTCTCCGTTTTCGTCAAGTGATGAATCTTCAAATACCATCGAATTCTCATTAAACTGAGCTACCGATTGATATGCATCCTCTGCATCAAATTCTGTTTCTTTATCATTATTATCATAATTAAATCGTTCAAACCCGTCTAATACATCTTCTTCAGATGGTCGATCATTCGTTACATTATGCTCTGCTCGAGCAACGACTGTTCTAGCTGCAGGGTTTGCTTCTAACCGTTCATATGGAATTACTTCTCCAGTCGATTCACAGAAACCAAATGTGCCTTCATTAAATTTCGCAAGAGCATGTTCAATTTCTTCATGCTCTCTTTCCAATTGTTCAAGTAAAGCAAAATCTTTCTCTCGTTCATATAAATCAGTCGCTGTATCTGCAGGATGATTATCATATTGAGACAGTTCTCCTGTTGAAAAAGACAATGTTCTTGATTGTTCTTCTTGAAAATGCTTTTTAATACGTTCTTCTACTTTTGATTTACGATCGAGCAGTTGTTGTTTTATCTTTGTGTAATCAGTCATGCTATCTCCCCCAAATAAAACAAGTCAAGACGTCTTGTGACGCTCCTTTTTATTGTGACCATTTGATGGTGATATAGCCAACACAACATTTGTCAGCTTTTAGCCAGAAGCAAAAAGTCAACCTAAAATAATTCGCTTAGATTCTTTTTTAATCAACTAAGAGATTGTTTGAGCCTTTTAGCTAACCTGTCACATCATTATAAATAAAAAAGGCCTGCCTCATCTAGTTAGCACTAGGAGGCAGACTTTTAAAGAAATTTAAGCATAATGCGCTATAACTGTTTCAGTACATGATGAACATAATCCGGGATGATCGTCTTTTTGCCCAACGGTTTCAGAGACAACCCAACAACGTTCACACGTCTCACCTTTAGCTGATTCTACCACGATTGCAAGTTGCTCAAAGGCAATAGCATCATGAGGTGCATCATTCACTTCACCTGCTAAGGTTACATTAGAGACAATAAATAATTTTTCGAGCTTTGGAATGTCACTCAGTAAGGTTTTTACATCACCACTTGAATACAACGTGATAGCTGCCGTTAGTGACTTCCCAATTTTCTTTTCGTTTCTTGCTTGCTCAAGTGCTTTTAAAACATCATCTCTTACAATCATGAAGTGATTCCATTTTTCTTTCAAATGCCCTACATCACCAAACGCTTTTGCTTTTGGCATATCTGTTAATTGTACACTTTCTTCTTTAACTGCAGGAATATGTTCCCACACTTCGTCAGCTGTATGACTTAAGATTGGAGAGACAAGCTTTGTAAGAGCAACCAGAACCTCATACATAACTGTTTGGATCGCACGACGTGATGGATGATCTGCATGCTCGATGTATAAAGTATCTTTTGCTAAATCCATATAGAAAGAGCTTAGTTCAATGGTACAGAAATTATGAATCGTATGATATACAGTCGAGAATTGATATTGATCATATGCTTGATCAACCTTTTCAATTACTTCATTTAATTTAACTAGTATAAACAAATCGACGCCTTCAAGATCGTTTACATAGTCTTTTGTTGGATCAAAATCATGAAGATTTCCAAGTAAGAATCGGAAAGTATTCCGAATTTTACGGTATGATTCAGACACTTGTTTTAAAATCTTATCTGAAACCCGAACATCAGCTTGATAATCAACGGATGCTACCCATAAACGTAAAATATCTGCTCCTAATTGTTTCATGACATCATTAGGGACAACGACATTTCCGATTGATTTGCTCATTTTACGTCCTTGACCATCAAGTGCAAATCCGTGACTTAGTACTCCTTTATAAGGAGCTTTCCCCGTTACAGCAACACTCGTTGAAAGAGAAGAGTTAAACCAGCCACGATACTGGTCAGAGCCTTCAAGATATAAATCAGCAGGACGCTGGAGTTCCTCGCGCTCTTCTAATACTGCTTGGTGAGAGGAACCTGAATCAAACCAAACATCCATAATGTCCATTTCACGTGTGAAAGTCCCGTTTGGGCTATGCTCTGACGTAAATCCTTCTGGCAATAATTGATCTGTCTCCCATTCGAACCAAACATTGGATCCATGTTCTCGGAACAAATTAGACACATGTTCGATCGTCTCATCTGTAATAATCGGTTCACCATTTTCACCATAAAACACAGGAATAGGAACACCCCAAGCACGTTGACGAGAAATACACCAATCTCCACGGTCACGTACCATATTAAATAATCTTGTTTCCCCCCATTTAGGAAGCCATTCTACTTCTTCAATCGCTTTAAGTAATTCACTACGGAAGTTTTCAATTGATGCAAACCATTGCGCAGTTGCACGATAAATAACTGGTTTTTTCGTGCGCCAATCATGTGCATAGGAATGTGTAATGAAAGTGAGCTTCATTAACGCTCCTACTTCCTCAAGTTTTTCCGTAATTGGTTTATTAGCAGCATCATAAAACAATCCTTCAAAACCAGGCGCTTCTTCTGTCATATGTCCTTTATCATCAACAGGGCATAAAACATTAAGACCATATTTTTGACCAACGATAAAGTCTTCTTCCCCGTGACCTGGAGCAGTATGAACACAGCCAGTTCCTGCATCTAAGGTAACATGATCCCCACACATCACTAACGACTCACGGCCATAAATCGGATGCTTGGCTTTCACATATTCAAGTTCAGCACCTTTTATCGTTTTTAACACTTCTGGGCTTTCCCATTCAAATTCTTTTGTCAAATTGTCGAGAAGGCCAGCCGCGACCACATATTTCTTACTGTTAACAGAAACAACATTATAATCGAGGTCTGGATGAACAGCAATTCCTAGGTTAGCAGGAATTGTCCAAGGAGTTGTCGTCCAGATAATAATATTCTCATCTCCATTGAGTACTCCATTTCCATCGTTCACAGGGAACGCTACATAAATTGAAGGAGAACGCTTATCTTGATATTCAATTTCAGCTTCAGCTAAAGCAGATTCTGATGACGGAGACCAATATACCGGCTTCTTCCCCTTATAGATATATCCTTTTTTCGCCATATCACCAAACACTTTTATTTGCTGTGCTTCATATGCTTTATCGAGCGTAACGTATGGATTCCACCAGTCACCTCGAATACCAAGTCTCATAAACTGTTCACGTTGTCTATCAATTTGCTTTAACGCATATTCTTCACAAAGCTTTCGAAATTCTGCAACACTCATGGACTTACGATTCACTTTTCCGCTCTTTGTAAGTGCTGTTTCAATCGGCAAACCATGAGTATCCCAACCTGGAACGTAAGGAGCCTGAAAACCACTCATTGATTTATATCGTACGATAATATCTTTCAAAATTTTATTTAATGCATGCCCCATATGAATATCACCATTCGCATACGGCGGACCATCATGCAAGACGAACAATGGACGCCCTTTGGTACGGTCTTGGACCTTTTGATAAATATCCATTTCCTTCCACTTCTCTTGTCTCTCTGGTTCACGATTTGGCAAATTCCCACGCATCGGAAATTCGGTTTTTGGCATTAGTAACGTATCCTTGTATTCCATTTCTGCTTTCCTCCTAGGTCATATTATAAGATTGTAAAGAAACACAAAAAAACTCCTCCTCCCAAAAAAGGGACGAGAAGTTAACCCGTGGTACCACCCTGCTAGAAAGTTTAATACTTTCCACTCATTTATTCGTAACGGGAATAACACGTTGCATCCTACTCTAATCATTTCAGTGCAAAACTGAAGGGTGATTTTCCTATGTGAACGTGTTCAGGCTTCCACCACCCCTGAATCGCTAAGCACGTTTGATACAAAGTACTCGTCCCTGTCATCGTCTTTATCAACATTCATTTAATGAATACCATTATATGATAGCAATTTGAGAAGTGCAAGCTCATCAAAAAAATTACCGTTCTTCATACACTTCTTCTTTTTCAGTCACGTCATTCCAATCATCTGTTTGAAGCATTTCAAGTTGTGCTTCAATAAGCATCTTAAACCGCATTTTATAAACAGATGCTTGTTTCTTCAACTCTTCCATATCCATCATAACTTTTCGTGACTTAGAAAGTGCATCATTAATAATTCGATCTGCATTTTTTTCCGCTTCTTTTACAATGAGCTGTGCTTCTTTTTGGGCATTGCTTCTTACTTCTTCTGCAGCCTCTTGAGCGACTAAAATTGATTTATTAAGTGTTTCTTCAATATTTTTAAAATGCTCAAGCTTTTCATCTAAATTTGTTACTCGTTCAAACAAATCTTTTTTTTCACGAAGAACTGCTTCGTAATCTTTTATGACTTGATCTAGAAATTCATTAACCTCATCTTCATCATAACCACGAAAACCTCTTGTAAATTCTTTATTGTGGATGTCTAAAGGGGTTAAAGGCATATTTGCCACCTCCAAGTTGTTTACGTTATTTTGTTTCATTTTAGACTATTACAAAATAACATTGTTGTTAAAGAGCATAATGACAAGTTTTATTACTTACGATGTACCCTCTATAATAAACATATTTCGACATAAACATTAAAAACCCTTCACCTTTTTCAATCTTTCCTAACGCTTTCTTCCAAATCGCAAACGAAATTTTTCTTTTTTTGTAAGTCCTTCAATGGCGAATACTCTTGATCGTCCAAACCCTTTGACAGATATGTAATCGCCTTCCTGCAAAAGAAAATCCACACGGTCAACTGTTTTCCAATTAACTTTTGCTAATCCTTTTTCAATAAAAGGAGTTACTTTTGATCTCGAGAGCTTATACATCTGAGCAATAACAACATCTAGCCTCATTGAAGATACTGTTATAACTGATTCTTCCCATTCGTCTTTAGGTATAATGTGCTCAGATAATGGAATTCGATTCAATCGAACACTCGCTCTTCCAATCGTATGTATGTTCATTTCAACATAGTCAGCTATTTCACTCGCTACAACTACTTGTGCAACACCATCATCACTAATAAAGATATCTCCAAACTTCTCACGTTTCACACCAACATTCATTAATGAACCCAAGATGTCACGATGCTCTAACGTTACAAATTTCATTGGATACTCAATTGAAAATAGAGTCAGCTTAAAATCATCGTCGGATGTTTCTAGATACGGCGGTGTCATATAAAGGCGACATCGTTCTGCATAGCGAGAGCCTCCCGCAAAAGAGAGGCTCACATCGTCATCTTGTCCAATTATACTCCGAACAATTTCTTGTTGCCTTGGATCGAGAAAGTCACTTAAACGATCTAAGTGTCTGAGTGTAACATCACCTTGCCACTCGATCACCTGATCAACAAAAGGCCGCTCTTCCTCACGAAAGTGCTGATAAATACTTATTGTCGGTCACTCCAATCTCTTATATACCAAATAACGCTGCGACACCGCCACTCGCTAAACGTAACACAATAATAGCCACGATAGGAGATAAATCAATCATTCCAAGTGGCGGGACAAATTTTCGGAATGGTTCTAAATATGGTTCGACAATCCGACCTACAAATTGACCTATTGAAGATTCTCTTGCATTCGGAAACCAAGACATTAGAATATAACCAATGATAAAAAAAGAATAAATGTATAATGCTTGATAAAGCAATAACCCAATTGTTTGCAAAACACTCACCACCTTCTATTACTATTCAAAATGTTCCTGCATCATTTCTGTAATTGTTCCTGATACATCCACATTATCAGGTGTACAAAGAAAGATGTTTGAACCGATTTTTTGGATGTCCCCCCCAATAGCATACACTGTTCCACTTAAAAAATCGACAATACGTTTCGCTTGATCATGCGAGATACGCTGTAAGTTAATAATTACAGCTTTTCGGTTTTTTAGGTGGTCCGAAATCTCTTGTGCTTCATCATATGTTCTCGGTTCAAGAAGCATCACTTTGGTTCCTTTTTGAACACTTTGCAAACTAACAACATTTTGTGTTGAATTAGGTTGCTGTTGCTTAGATGACTGCTGTCTCAACCGACGCTTTGGTTCCGTTTCCTCTTGCTCATATCGCTCATCGATATATTCTTCTACCTCTTCATATTCATCCTCTAGTTCAAAAAAACGTTTAAACTTTGACTTCATCCCCATTTCTATTTCTCCTCTCGACTAATTTATTCTCGTCCTACAAGAGCTGATCCGAGTCTAATAAATGTCGCTCCTTCTTCAATTGCTACAGTATAATCATTAGACATTCCCATAGATAGTTCAGTACACGGAGCATGCGAAAGTTTCATTACCATGATTGAATCTCTTAACTTTCTTAACTTCCGAAAAACAGGTCTCGTCATTTCAGCGTTGTCAAAGAAAGGAGCCATTGTCATCAATCCAATCACTTGAATTCCTTTGAAAATTGAAAGCTCTTTAATAAATGGAATAACTTCTTCTGGAGAAAGGCCCGATTTTGATTCTTCACCTGAGACATTAACTTGCAAGAAACATTTCATTACTTGCCCCTCTTCTAACCGCTTGTCCACTTCTTTTGCAAGTGATATTCGATCAAGCGAATGCAAGTATTCATATTTCCCTATAATCTTTTTCACTTTTCTAGTTTGCATAGATCCAATAAAATGCCAAATTCCTCTCTCATGCAATGCTTCCCATTTTTGCAAGGCTCCTTCTGCACGATTCTCACCAATATGTATTAATCCAGCATCTAGTGCTCTTTCGGTCGTTTCCATACTTACATATTTAGTAACTGCAATAATTTGGACTAAAGCAGGATCACGGTTCACACGGTTGCATGCATCGTTAATTTCTTTCTGAATAGAGATCAAATTATCTTTCACATTCATAATCATTCATCACCATCCAATCGTATTCCAATAAAACTCATTAATCTTCCTGTCCTTCCAGCTTCGGCCCGGTGTGAAAACATTCTTTCATCAGTAGCTGTACAAATTGAAGACATGAGAATTTGATTATTATTAATCCCTGCTTTTCTTATAAGAGCTTTATTCACTTCTCGTAAATCAAGTAGATATTTCTCATTCGATCGTTTCCTATAGGGAAGGTAATTTAAATCATTAGGCCAGCATTTCTGTACTTCCGTTATAACTTTATGATCGACCTCATATGCAGGTTGAGAAATACATGGTCCGATTGCCACTTGAATATCCTCAAGTGGTATTCCTTCTTCCATCGTCCACTTTCTTATCATAGCTGAACCAATATTTTGAACCGTTCCTCGCCAACCTGCATGGGCAAGACCAATAGCACCCTGACTAGGTGCAAAGAAATATAAAGGAACACAATCTGCATACAAACTTGTTAATAACAAGTTTCTCTCTAACGTATATATTCCATCGGTATTAGCAATTGCTGTATCTAGCCTTTCGCTTCCGCACCCTGCTTCAAGCAGGGTAATTTTTTTTATTGACGATTCATGGACTTGTTCTGTACCAACCCATCTAGATAATGGAAATTGAATATCAGTTGCTAATAGTCGTCGATTTGATTTTACACTCTCTGGGTCATCTCCAACATGAAAGCCTAAATTTAAACTATTATATGAGTTATTGCTTTTGCCACCTCTTCTAGTAGAAAAACCAACAATGAGGTGAGGATGAGCTCTTTGCCATTCTTGAATTGTTAAATACCTTTCTCCAGTTTGAACAAAAGGTTCCATTTACTCCCTCCTCCCCCTCGCAAAATATCAATAAAAAAGGAAAAACTTATCATATTTCTATCTTATCATAGGAACGTCTATACAAGAAACGACTTTCTTCTTGCTTTATCGCTTTCTTGTAATTGGTGATTGTTCAAAATTCATCGGTTTTCTACTGTACGCACTTGGCACTTCTACGAGAATAACATCAGAGCCAATTCGAATGATATTCTTCCATGGAACTACAATCTCTTCTGAATCCTTCCCAAATAGCCCCATCATTTTTCCCGAACCATTAATAACCAAAGCTTCAATTGCACCAGTTGTTAAATTTATTTCTAAATCAGTTAAATGTCCTAAGCGTTTCCCATTATCCATATTGACTATATCCTTAACTTGTAATTCTGAAATCTTGATCATAGTCTTCACCTCTTCCATAGTATCTCGTCTTTTACTATATGCTAGGTTGCATAGAGATTATGATCAAATACTCTGACGAAACTAACGCAAAAAGAGGATAACTCAAAAGGCCTGTCCTATTTTAGTAAGCAGTGTGTCTTATGTCACAAAAATTCTGCCTTCTAATTAAGGTTCCTAACGAGTCATCCTCAGTGTCATCTTTTAAATTTGAGCATGTTTATTCATTTGTTGAATAGCTGCTTTTTCTAAACGAGATACTTGCGCTTGAGATATTCCAATTTCATCTGCGACTTCCATCTGAGTCTTCCCTTGGAAAAATCGCATGTTCAAAATCATCTTTTCGCGGTCATTCAATCTAATCATTGCTTCTTTTAAGGCAATTTCTTCAACCCAATTGACATCTTTATTCCGCTCGTCACTTATTTGATCCATGACGAAAATCGGATCTCCACCATCATTATAAATTGGTTCAAAAAGAGATACTGGATCTTGAATCGCATCTAACGCAAACACAACATCTTCTTTTGGTACATCTAATACCTTCGCAATTTCTTGGACAGTTGGTTCTTTTTCACGTTTTTTTTCTGACATGATCTGATCACGAACCTGTAACGCTTTATAGGCGATATCTCGTAAAGAACGAGAGACACGGATCGGATTGTTATCTCGTAAATAGCGACGAATTTCACCTATGATCATAGGAACCGCGTATGTAGAGAATTTTACATTCTGGCCTAAATCAAAATTGTCTATCGACTTCATCAACCCAATACAACCAACTTGAAAGAGGTCATCCACGTATTCTCCGCGATTGTTAAAACGTTGGATAACACTTAGCACTAAACGCAAATTTCCATTAACTAACGTTTCACGAGCACTTGTTTCACCACTTTGTAATCGTTGAAATAAATCTCGCATTTCAGTGTTCTTTAAAACAGGTAACTTCGAGGTATCTACACCGCAAATCTCAACTTTATTTCGTGTCAATTCTTTCCCTCCTATCGCGGGAGATGATGTCTAAGAAAAGTATCTCCTCAGAAGGAAAAAATATGCACCAGTACTGTCGAATAAAAAATAGACCGACATCGCTCGTGCACGTCATGACAATAAAAACAGAGTAAAAAATATTTTTTAGCTCTGTTTTTTTAAAGTGATTAAATTGAAAAGCCTTTTATAGAAACGACAAATAGGCGCGAGATACTACTCACGCCTATTCTAAATGCTTTGAGGTTGTTCCAAAAGGTAAAAACCAACCTTTTGGAACTTTTTATTTATACGCTTATTCTCTGATGGCAATTGGCTCCCCTCGTTGCGCGTTCCCTCTTAGAAAACCACTCAGAGGGAACTTAAAACCTTGCAACGGGTCCGCTCAATGCTTTAAGGTTGTTCCAAAAGGTAAAAACCAACCTTTTGGAACAACCTCTTATACCATTTTATTGAATTCCTTTTGTAGTCGTTTAATAATTCGTTTTTCTAAGCGTGATATATAGGATTGTGAAATACCTAGCATATCTGCAACGTCTTTTTGTGTTTTTTCTTCATCTCCAGCTAGTCCGAAGCGAAGCTCCATAATTTGTTTTTCACGATCATTTAATGTATGGAGTGCTTTTACCAATAGCCTTCTATCGACTTTTTCCTCAATTCCTCTTGTAATGATGTCTTCTTCTGTTCCTAAGACATCCGAGAGGAGCAATTCGTTTCCATCCCAATCTATATTTAATGGTTCATCAAACGATACTTCCGATCTTGTTTTATTGTTACGGCGAAGGTACATAAGGATTTCATTTTCGATACATCTGGATGCGTATGTTGCTAGCTTGATTTTTTTTTCTGGATTAAACGTATTAACAGCTTTAATTAATCCAATAGTTCCAATACTAATTAAATCTTCGATATTGATACCTGTATTTTCAAATTTACGTGCTATATAGACAACTAGACGTAAGTTTCGTTCAATCAACATTGACCGAACAGCTTTGTCACCAGACGGCAATTTCTTTAACAAAACAGCTTCTTCCTCTTTTGAAAGTGGAGGTGGCAGTGCTTCACTTCCTCCTATGTAATAGATCTCATCAGATTTCATTCCGAGTCGATACATTAATTTGTACCACCATAAGGTTACCTTTAGCTTTAGCTTTAACATGTTCTGTGCCTCCTAATTACTGGATTATGCTAGCTTATCAGTGGAAACACCGAGTACTAACTTTGGATGAACGATACATTTAAAAGCTCCGTCAGCAGATAATTCCTTATCCTGTAATCCTAGCAGAACATTTTTAGTTTCAAACTGTTCTTCTTTATGATAGATTTTCACTTTATCTGGCTTTAGACCCGTTAAAAATGGAGAAGATTGCCCAATGACTTTGTATGGAATAATACAAGCTCGTTCAAATAAACGATTATCTTCCACTTTTTTTGTACCCGCATGCTCGTGAAATGTCATCACATGGTTGATGGATTCTTCTGTAAAAAAAGGATAAAGCAATGTTGCCTCAATGATCATCACTGGTTTTTTTGATATTGGGTCCGATAATTGGTTTCCACTATCAATTAATCCTTTTGTTCGAAATGTGTAACCTGATATGGAAATATCAACTTCTACTAGTTGATCGTATTGTACTTGCTTTATCTCAATTGTTTCAAAACGGTGCTTTGAAAAAAACCAAATTAGTGGAAAACCGATCATCACAAACACCCAACTTATCCCACTACCAAAATAACCAGCGTTTACTTGTAGTATTCCTTCAAATATATCAACCTCCGTTTGCCAAAAGAAATGTAATGCAAATAATCCACCACCTGTCATAAAAGTTACAAAATAAAACATAAGCAAACCTTGTAAAAAGTATCGCAACCGTCTAAAACCAAATGCAATGTAGACAATTACCGTTGAATACAGAAGTTTCATCCAAGGTTCATAAAATAATGACGCAACAGGACTGAACATTAAAAACACAATTAATGATGCAAATAATGAAGCTAGGATCATTCGAATGTGATGGAAACGTCGCTTTAACACTAATGCCGTTAAAGCAATTAGCAAATAGTCAATACAAAGATTCAGTGCCCATATCACATCAATATATAAGGTCATATCCACCCTCACATCCATTGATTTGAAACAAGTATATATCAAATTCTAGTCAAAAGTCTGTCGCTTCATGACAAGCTTGAGGGGGTTATTTTGAGAGATTTTCAGAAAAAATGTCAACTTTTCACAAGCGGAAATAATTCTGATTATTTTGGGGAATAGTGCACAAAAAAATAGTGTTTTCGTTCCTAATTACAAACTTTATTTGATCAATATGATTTACAGTTTATTCTTTCTCAATAGAAAAAGCTGACTCAAAAGTCTAAGACCTTGAATCAGCTTAATAATTAGCGATTTCGATTTCTACGATTGCGTAGGAAGGTTGGAATATCTAATGTCTCTGTCGCTTCTGTTGGTGCAGGATTTTTCTGCGTATAACGAGACTCTTTTTGTTCCTCTTGATGAACAGACGCTTGATTTACTTGACTTTTTGAAATCTTAGGAGATACAGGTCGTTGCCCAGTGTTTTCAACATCATCAAAGCCTGTAGCTATAACCGTAACAACAATTTCGTCTTTTAAATTCTCATTAATAACAGATCCAAAGATCATATTAACCTCTTGGTCAGAAGCAGCAGAGACAATTTCTGCAGCTTCATGAACTTCATATAATGAGAGATTTGAACCACCAGTAATGTTCATCAACACACCTTGTGCACCATCAACTGATGTTTCAAGCAATGGACTTGAGATAGCTTTTTTAGCAGCCTCACTTGCGCGATTTTCACCAGTTGCTATACCAATACCCATTAAAGCAGAGCCTTTTTCACTCATAATTGTCTTTACATCTGCAAAGTCTAAGTTAATTAAACCAGGCACAGCAATTAGATCCGAAATACCTTGAACACCTTGACGTAACACGTTATCCGCTTCACGAAATGCCTCTAACATCGGTGTGTTTTTATCAACAATTTCTAATAGACGGTCATTTGGAATAACAATAAGAGTATCTACTTTTTCTTTTAAGGCTTGAATACCTGCTGCTGCATGAGTCGAACGTTTGCGTCCTTCAAATGTGAACGGACGTGTCACTACTCCTACCGTCAGTGCTCCTAATTCTTTAGCAACTTCAGCTATAACTGGTGCAGCACCTGTACCGGTTCCACCACCCATTCCAGCGGTAATAAATACCATATCTGCACCTTGTAATACTTCTTCAAGCTGTTCACGGCTTTCTTCGGCAGCTTTTTTCCCGATATCAGGATTTGCTCCTGCCCCTAACCCGCGCGTTAATTTGCCTCCTAGCTGTAATTTTGCTTCAGCTTTTGATAAATTAAGAGCTTGAGCATCAGTATTTACTGCAATAAATTCTACACCTTGCAATCCATTCTCTATCATTCGGTTAACGGCATTACTACCCCCACCGCCTACTCCAATTACTTTAATTTGTGCTAATTGTTCCATATCCATTTCAAACTCTAACATGTAAGGTCCCCCTAATCAGACTATATCCCGTATCATTCTATTCAAAAAAGACTTTAAACCAGTTCTTCATTTTTCCCTTTGTTTTAGGTTTTTCATTTTTACTTCCTAATTGTGAATCGTTGCGATTTTGCTTCGGCTCTGGATGAGATTCAGTAGAAGTGACTGAAGCAGCAACTTCCTTTCCTTGAACCTTTACATTTTTATAGGCGAATTGGATAAGCCCAACCCCAGTAGTATACTGAGACTCACGCACACCTAAATAATCAGGAACAGCAATTCTAACGTTTCCTTGCAACAATTCATTAGCTAATTCTAAAACACCCGGAGTCATAACAGTACCACCTGTTAGTACATACCCACTTGGAAAATCGCGATAACCTAATCGAGTTATTTCTCGATAAATAAGTTCGAACATTTCCTCCACTCGTGGCTCTATTATGTGAGCAAGCTCAAACTGCGAACATTCTTCAGTCTCTGCTCTGCCAATAGTTGTTACTTCAAAACGCTCATCCTTTGAAGCATCATCGATATAGGCATGTCCATGCTTAGTCTTAATACGTTCTGCTTCTTCAGTAGAAATTCGTAATCCAATTGCAATATCATTTGTAATATGCTCTCCACCAATTGGAAGAACGGTTGTATTTTGTAGTGTTCCTTGTTCAAAAACAGAAATCGTGATTGAACCACCACCAATGTCAACTAAGCAAACTCCTAAACTTTTTTCATCTTTTGATATTGCAACAGAACTAGTAGCTAGTGGTTGCAAACAAATATCAGCAATTTGTAGTCCAGCACGCTCCACGCAACGAAGCAGATTATGTAAAATCGTTTTCGACCCTGTAATAATCATACCTTCCATTTCTAGTCTAACACCTATCATACCACGAGGATCATTGATTTCATCAAGACCATCGACAATAAATTGCTTTGGAATGACATCAATAATCTCACGCTCAGGTGGAATAGAAACGACCTGAGAAGCATCGATAACACGAGAAATATCCTCGTCTCCAATTTCTCTATCAGAACTTGAAACTGCAACTACTCCGTGACAAGGCTGGAGTTGAACGTGATTCCCATTCACTCCGACAATTACTTGCTTTATTGAAAGCCCCACCATCCGTTCTGCTTGTTCAACAGCTCTGCGGATGGATTGAACTGTTTCATCAATATCAACAATTGAACCTTTTTTTATTCCCTCAGAGTTTGATTTCCCAACCCCAATAATATTCATCGTTCCATTTGACATTTCACCAATGATCACTCTGACATTGGATGTACCGATGTCTAAACTTACGTAAATCTCGTTGCTGTTCAATCTATGGCACCTCCCCGTGTAATCCATCGCGTCAATATAATTCACAACTATAATCTCTCTTTTGAATTAGCGATTCTTAGAATTTCATAGACTATAGACTAATTCAACATTAGATATAGTTATCCCTTTTATAAATGGCGATTTTCTGAAATTTTTAGTGTTTTTTCATAAGATTTCATAGTTCACGTTTATCATCTACTATTTTGGTGGTTCGCTTGCCATTTAGACAGCAACATTCTGCGGATAACAGCAATGTTATTAAATAAGCGAACGCCGAAAGCAAAAATGGCTGCCAAGTATAAGTCTACACCAAGATGGACACCTAGAAAAGCCAAACCTGCCGCTAAAAGTATATTAAAGAAAAAACCAGACAAAAAGACGCTTGAATCGAATGTTTCTTGCAAATATGCACGTATACCACCAAACAACGTATCTAAAGCAGCTAGTACAGCAATTGATAAATAGTTTGAGTATTCTGCCGGAACTCGAAATTCTGTCATTAACCCTAACAAAACCCCTATAATCAACCCAACTATTGGTAACCACACGATTACCCCTCCTTCACTTCTTCCATGTAACGCACTCGACGTGTTTGATCGTATGCCGGTATCTCCACTTCGTCAACCATTTCTACGGATAGTGAGAATCCTCTTATTTCCAAATACTCTAAAGAAGCTGATACGACCATATGGTTGTGCAAGCTCTCATACTTATCAGAAAGTACTTTAACTTGAAGTGGAAGAGGCGGTAAGCGACGGTTATTTAAATACGTTATCTCATTAACATCACGAAAAGCAGATGTTGAAATAATACGTTCATTCCCTACTGCAATTTCCTCTGCGCCATAAATATTTAATTCATTAACTAAATAGCGCATTACTTCAGAAGGTGGAGACCGTTTTGATTGACCGAAAAATTGGTCATGATAGAGGGAGTCAATTGTTATAATCAACCCTTCCCCACTTAATTGTTCAAGCCCTGCATCAATACGTAACTCTTCAACTTGCTGTGTAAGTACGTCGATTAGGTCCTCTTCCCTATTTTCAACAGACCTTTCATATTGCAGTAATAATGCTTGCGCTTTATTAATTTCACTATTTAATTGTTGGCGTCGCTCCTGCTCTGCTTGTAACTCTCTTCGCAACTCACGTATATCCCTCGTATCTCGGATAACCGGCTCTTGGGTTGATTGAAATTGGATAGCTAGCATAAGTCCAATGATGAATGTCACAATTGTAAAGATGAATTTCATATTCAAGATTTCATCACCCTCTCTCTGACAAATAAGGGTCTAATGTAATCAAATTCTTCTTTTGAATCCTTACAGTTATCTCATCATTGACTAGTTGATAGTGCACACCACCAGGTAATGTAAGAGCCGATTCAAGATGATCTGGGTCTCCAATTCCAGTTATAACAAACGGGGCCGATGACGTATTACCATCAACTCTAATAACTGGTCCTGTACACTGGATATATGATTGATGCGATAATCGATAACCGTTGATGGCAACAGCCTCCGCACCTGCCACAAACAACTCATGGACAACTCGCTGGATGTGAAATTCATGTACAATATAGTCATTAGGATTGGCACCATCTGGCATGTAATCTGCATCTTCTAGTGCTATTTCGATACCTGGACCTTCTACTTCGACCTGTCCTACGATTTTCCTTAAGCGTTCAATGTCTTCTAGTAAATTTTGCGCTTTTACTTCTTGTTCTTCGTCCATTGAAGCTAGGTTATTTTCAAGATCTCTTACTTGTGCTTGGAATAACCTTAAATCCTCTTGTAATTTTCGATTTGTCGTTTGCTCCATAATAACTTGGTTTCTAAGCTCATCTTCAAGTTCCCATTGCCGCTCTATCCCTGGCAGAAGTGGTGAACTTCCTTCACTCGTTATTTCATAACTCAGTGCCAAGATAAAGCCAGTAACAAGCAAGACGAAGGATAGAATTATATGTTTACCCTTCACCTTCAAGATCTGTGTCCTCCTCCACTTCTAATTCTTCAAAATAGGGGCTCATTCTCATATGGAGAATTCCTTTTTTGTTTTGATCTAACTCCTTAACAATAGAAGGGTAGGGAGCCAGATTTTCTGAAAGGTTTCTAATTGATGTATGAACTTCAATTCCATCTGTCATATAAAGAACAATGGAAAGGGGCTCGCTTTCTGTTGGCTTATAATAAATCTCGGAAATCCGCTCAATTAACCGACTGGAAATTTCCTGCAATTCAGCTGATAGTTCTGCCAATGCCTCACCATCAGAAAAATCAATCAAGAAGGGTGCATCTGATGGGAACGCATTTTTAGGTAATTCATCTAAGTATTGGCCTGTTTCAAGTATCGGAAAATATTTATCGTCACGAGAAAGGTAACCAATTCTAGAATACTCTTCGACTATAATTCTCACGGTACTCGGAAATTGTCTGTCAATACTAACGTTACCTATTTCTTTGTGAGAAAGAATGCGGTCTATTACAGCATCTTTTTCTAAGTTCCACATGCTTGTCCCCTCATTGATATTACTTAGTTTTATAATACCAGCCTCGCTAACAAAATAATTGCCTTGAACACTTACATTCCGAACATGGCTTAATGGCGATTGAAAATAGACCATCAGTAAAAGGAGTAAGAAAAAGAAAGATAAAAAAAACAGCAAACGCCGATTAGCACGCTGCTTCCGTTGCTCTTTTAGCGATGGAATTCGTTCATTAATTGTAACAACCTTTTCCTTACTCATATTTACTCCCCCGACTACTATACCATCCTAATAAAAGGTAACCCTTCTATCAACAAAGAAAGTCTCCTTCCTCCCTAAGTAATAAGGAAGGAGGTTCCTGACGCGTTCTTAATATTTTCTTAATTGTAACATATTTACTAATGAAAATAATCTATTTTAATCGTTTTCTTTCGGACGACCGATCATTTCTACTTCCGTCTCTATATCGACGCCATATTTTGTTTTTAACGTCTTTTTTACATGACTAATCAAATCAAGTATATCTTGTGCTTTTGCATTTTCGATGTTAACAATAAAATTAGCATGCATTGTTGAAATCTGTGCACCGCCGATTTGAAAGCCTTTTAAACCAGCTTTTTCAATTAGTTGCCCCGCATAATTAGGCAGTGGATTTCGAAATACACTTCCACATGTAGGATACTTCCACGGCTGAGAATCTCGTCGGTAATCTTTATTGGCTTGCATATGCGTAATGATTTCATCCTTTTCTCCTTTTTCTAATACAAAGACCGCCTCGACACAAATACCCTTTTCATGTTGAAGGCGGGAAGTTCGATATGAAAACTCCATATCTTTTCCCTTTATCCATTCTAGGCGACCATCAGGAAATAGAACGAGGGCTTCTTTAAGAATGTTAGAAATATCTGATCCGTGAGCCCCCGCATTCATAAACACTGCCCCACCTACAGACCCTGGTATACCTCCAGCGAATTCAAGACCAGAGAGACCTTGGCGACTTATAACAGTTGCCAGTTTAATAAGAGGATATCCTCCTCCTACTCGAATGGTCTCATCTTTAACCTCAAGTTGATCCAATCCTTTTCCTAACTTGATAACAACTCCTTCAATCCCACCATCAGCAACCAATAAATTCGAGCCCCTACCTATCACCCGCCAAGGAATGTCGTATAATCTCACGAGATCCATTAATTTCTTCAGACTTTCTAATCGGTCCGGTTCAACTAACACATCTGCTGGACCGCCAATTTTCCATGTTGTATGATTAGCTAAAGGTTCATTCTCTTTTACAATACCTATCTTTTCTTGTATTACTTTTTCTATAAATGGTTTCATATTTTGTTCCCTCTTTTCATGCTACAAGAAGTTAAAACTTTCTTACTTTTACAGTATGCACACGCCTATTCATCGTGAAACGTCAACAAGAACTTGAAAGACATTTCTAGCTGCATGCGGAACACCTAATTCTAGTGCTGCACGATTCATCTCATTCCATTTTCCTTGTACGGAAAAAATTTGGTCAATATCATTAAGCAATACCTCTCCACTCATCTCTTGCTCTTTTCTCACAATGGCTGCTCCGTTTACTTTCAGTGCATTTGCATTTTTCTCTTGATGGTTATTCGTTACATATGGACTTGGAATTAATATACTCGGCAACCCGAGCGCCGTAATTTCAGCTAATGTCGTCGCTCCTGCACGCGCAACAATTAAATCAATTGCACCTAATACGTCTGGCATATTATGAATAAACGGTCTTATTATCACATTTTTTGATTGTTCAACTTCATTTACTTTTCCCATGACTGTGTCGTAGTGAACAGAACCAGTTACATAGACCACCTGGTAATTCTTTTTTGACCATTCTCCAATAACGGAAAGAAATGCATCATTTATTGGTCTAGCACCTCTGCTTCCTCCTACAATCAGAACGGTTTTCTTCGTTGCATCAAGATTAAGTGAATTTCTCCCTGCTTCTTTATCAATGTCTAATACATCTGAAGCCCTTGGATTACCTGTAAATATCACCTTTTCTTTTGGGAAAAATTCTTTCGCTTCCTCAAAACATACAGCAACACGGTCCACATACCTACTAAGAAACTTATTTGTTAAGCCTGGAACACTGTTTTGTTCATGAATCACGGTTGGTATGCTTAACTTTGCTGCTGCATAAACGACGGGTCCGCAAACGTAACCACCCGTACCGATGACAACATCAGGTTTAAAGTTTTGAATTAATTTCTTTGCACGTTTAGTTCCAGTTAGGAAACGTGTTATCGTTTTTATATTTTCAATGGATAACTTTCGCTTAAATCCTGATATATGTATTGTCTCAAATGGAATATTCTCTCTTGGGACAATATCTGCTTCGAGACCTCGTTCTGTTCCTATGTACAATATTTCTGCATTTTCATGGTTCCTTTTAATTTCTTTAATGAGTGATAAGGCCGGATAAATATGGCCTCCTGTGCCTCCTCCACTAACAACTACTCTCATCGGCTTCCTCCCAAAAATTGATTACTATCGCATTTTCAATAAAGACTTTAAATGTTTAATGCTAACAGGTTGTAAAAAATGGGAAAAACCGCTCTTTCTTAACAACCTTTACAACCATTTTATCATGAACAGAACTTGTATTATACACGAATCCTGCTAGTTTTTTCACCGTTCCACGTTCTTTTAGACTTTCACATAAAATAGACCGCTTTATGAGCATCCCACTCATAAAGCGGTCATAATAACTATTCATATTATAGAATTTCACATTTATTATTCTCTCACCTTACATAACGACTAATATTTAATAAAACACCAATCGAAACTAGCATCAACGTTAAAGATGAGCCTCCATAACTCAGCAATGGAAGCGTTATTCCTGTAACAGGCATTAACCCTGTTACTACACCAATATTTATCATAACTTGGATGGCTACCATTGAGATAATACCTACCGCTAAGAAGCTCCCAAACAAATCTGGCGCACCTAATGCAATTCTAATTCCTCTCCATAGTAAAATACCAAATAAAAAGAGTACGATGAAACCACCAATAAATCCAAGTTCTTCAGACAAAATAGCAAATATAAAATCTGTCTGTGGCTCTGGTAAGTAAAAATATTTTTGTCTACTTTCTCCAAGGCCCATTCCCATTAAACCACCAGGACCGATAGCATAAAGTGACTGGATAATCTGAAAGCCGCTTCCCAATGGATCTGACCAAGGATCTAAGAATGAAGTAATTCGTTTTATTCGGTAAGGAGCTGATGCAATTAACGCAACAAATCCAACTAAGCCAGCAACTCCTAACCAGGCAAAATGACTGAGACGAGCCCCCGCAACAAAGATCATTATGACACACGTTCCAACCATAACAGCACCTGTACCTAAGTCTGGTTGTAACATAATCATCCCAAATGCAACCATAACAAGAGATAGGGAAGGCATAAGTCCCTTTTTAAAGGAAATAATCTTCTTTTGATTTTCAGATAAATACTTCGCTAAAAAGGCAATCATTGCCATTTTCATAAATTCAGAAGGCTGAATCGAAAAGGCTCCAACTCCTAACCAACTTCTTGCACCTCCCCGAACGAGCCCTACACCTGGTATTAAGACGATGACCAACAAAATAAAGCAAACAACCAAAATAACTTTTGACCACGTTCGCCATGTCCAATAATCAACTCGCATCATAAAGAACATGGCCATAACCCCTACTCCAGCAAAAAACAATTGTCGTTTCGCAAAGAAAAAAGAATCATCAAATCTGTAGTTTGCCCATGCAGCACTTGCACTATAAACCATTATTAAGCCAATCATCAAAAGCACAATCGTCGTAAACATAAGTACATAATCTGGTGCTGTTCTCACTTTTGGCATTTCATACACCTCGTCTAACAGGAATTAAGTTATCTGGTTGATCAAAAAGGTTCTACCTTTTCATACTTTGAAAAATCCATAGTTTCTAGATTCAACTGTACAACCCCTCAACTTAAACGTATGCATGAAGTATTCAAAACATGTCCACCACTAGACTTAAAATGATAACTTAACGCAAATAAGCCAACTCCAACTAGAGAAGGCTTCTAATCGTAATTATAATATTTAATTTGTAAATATAGACTAAGTAGAGCCTTTACCAAGTAAAAAGACTCTACTCAAACTTTTATATTCCTTTTTCTTCTAGCTTTTCAACCGCTTGTATGAAACGCTCTCCTCGTTCCTCAAATGTCTTAAATTGATCCCAACTTGCACAAGCCGGTGAAAGCAAAATGATATCTCCTTGCTGGGATTGTTCGTAAGCACTCTTTACAGCATCTTCGATTGATTCAGCAAAAAGAATAGTTTCTACATTGGCTTCTTTAGCTGTTTTTGCCAACTTTGCTTTCGTTTGTCCAAATGTAATAAGCGCTTTTACATTGCTCAATGAAGACGCTAAATCGTCGAATTCATTTCCTCGATCTAATCCGCCAGCAAGCAAAATAATAGGTTGATCAAATGCTTCTAAAGCCTTTTGAGAAGCTAGAATATTCGTGGCCTTCGAATCATTGTAAATACGTCTACCATTAAACTCTTTTACAAATTGTAAACGATGCGCCACACCACTAAACGTCGTTAGAACATGATTAATTTGTTTTATGGTTGCTCCCATTATTAGGGCTGCTCCAATTGCAGCTAAGATATTTTCAAGATTATGAGCGCCAGGTAAGACAATTGAATCTACCGAGACAATTCGTTGTTGATTATAATAAATTTCCCCTTTTTGAATATACAAACCACTATCTAGCTGTTTTGTAACAGAGAAGGGTATGAGTGTTGCAGAACTAGTCTCTGCAACTAAGACAACATCTTCATTATCTGCATTAAAGACTAAGAAATCCTCTTTTGATTGATTAGCTGTTATTTTTGATTTTGCATAACGATACTCATCCTTTGTTCCATGATAATCAAGGTGTGCATCAAATAAGTTTAAGAAGATACTTACTTTTGGTTTAAAAGTTCTCGTTCCAAGCAACTGAAAACTAGACATTTCTAGAACAATAATATTTTCAGATGTCGCATTCTCTGCTACCTCACATGCTACTGTCCCAATATTTCCAGCAATTAAAGGCTCTTTCTTACTTCCAATCAACATTTCATATATAAGAGTTGTTGTCGTTGTTTTCCCGTTTGAACCGGTAATAGCGACAATTTCAGCCTCACTTAAAATTGAAGCCAGTTCGACTTCTGTTATAACTACTAGCCCTTTTTTTAATGCTTCGCTTACGATCAGATTAGAATATGGTATCCCAGGATTTTTGACAACTAAGTCAAAAGCTTCATCCAACAATTCAACAGGATGATGACCGCAAATCACCCGTATGCCAAGTTTCTCTAATTCCTTCGCCTTTTCATTCTCTTCATAAGGCTTTGAATCGTTCACAGTTACAATCGCATCAAGTTTAGAAAGAAGCTTTGCTGCCGCTTCCCCACTTTTCGCCAAACCGAGTACTAAGATTTTTTTTCCTTTAAATTGTTCTTGTGACTTCATTTACAACCACACCTCTAAATAGATTCCTAAGCAAGCGAAAATCATACCTACAAACCAAAATGTCACGACAACACGCCATTCAGACCAACCTGAAAGTTCATAATGATGGTGAAGGGGACTCATTTTGAATACCCGTTTCCCTCTCGTTTTAAATGAAATAACTTGAATAATAACCGAAAGAGTCTCGATAACAAATACCCCACCAATTAGAACAAGCAATATTTCCATTTTCGTCATTATGGCAATCGCTGCAATCGCTCCACCTAATGCTAATGATCCTGTATCACCCATAAAAACCTTAGCTGGATGTGCATTAAAAACTAAAAACCCAAGTACTGAACCGACTATCGCTGCACTAAAAATCGAAACATCGATAAAGCCTGCATGCCATGCAAGAACTGCAAAAGCACCAAAAGCGATTGCTCCTGTTCCAGCTAGTAGTCCATCTAACCCATCCGTCAAATTCACAGCATTAGATGCGCCCACTAGCATGATAATAATTAGTGGTAAGTATAACCAACCTAGATCAATCGAATAACTTGTAGCCGGAATCGTAATTTCAGTGGAAAAATCCATTTGAATTAGGCCGATATAAAATAAAATTGAAATGAGTAATTGTCCAGCTAATTTTTGTTTCGAAGTTAGTCCTAGATTCCTCTTCAAAACAACTTTTATAAAATCGTCTAAAAAACCAACTAAACCAAATCCGACTGTTACGAGTAGCAGCAGTAGAATTTCTTGACTAAAAGCTAAAAAACGAATTGATATAAATAAAGTTGTCGCCAATACGGTAAGGACAATGACAATCCCTCCCATAGTCGGCGTACCACTTTTCTTTTGATGCGATTTTGGACCTTCCTCACGAATACTTTGCCCAAATTTAAGTCTTCTTAAAAAAGGGATAAAAAGTGGAGACAGGAGGACAGCAATTAGAAATGAAAGCAGTAAGGTAAGAAGTAAAACGCGCTCTAACATCACTGATCATTCCTCCTTTCTTTTCAACGAATGACCTATTAAATTGTTTGTAATTAAAAATTAATATGTCAGACTCTGCTATTTTTATTGTTATCATTCAAGATGTTCATATATGTCACTCATAACGTGAAAAAAATATCATTTTGCTCTATTTGCTTTTTTAATTATTAATCTATTACTCTGCTCGTTCTACAATTCCTTCACGAGCTACTTCTCGATCGTCAAAATGAATGGTCTCCCCTCCAATAATTTGGTAAGTTTCATGGCCTTTTCCTGCTATTACAATTATATCGCCTTTTTCGGCCTCTTTTATCGCTTGTTTAATCGCCTGCTTTCGATCAAGAATCACTTCAAAATCCCCTTCTTTCACACCAGCAACCATTTCCTTAATAATTTGTTTCGGGTCTTCTGAGCGAGGATTATCCGAAGTGAAGATAGCACGATCTGCATACGCACTTGCAATTTGTGCCATAACTGGTCGCTTCGTGCGATCTCTATCCCCACCGCACCCAACGATGGCAAAAATCCGATTTGTTGCAAAGTCTTTTACTGTTTTCAACACATTCTCTAAACTATCTGCTGTATGTGCATAATCAACAATAACAGTAAAATCTTGACCTGCATCTACCGCTTCAAATCGACCTGAAACCCCTTTTACTTGTTCTAAGCTTTTTTTAATTTGCGTAAGACTTACATTTGAAACTAAAGAAGCTGCTGTAGCTGCAAGAGCATTATAAACACTGAACATCCCGATCAGTTGAAGAGAGATCATCTCTTTCTTTCCAAATGCATCAATGTCAAACGTTGTTCCAGAAGGAGTTATCCTAATATTTCTCGCAATAACATCCGCTTTTTCTTTTACGCCATATGTAACTACATCTACTGTTGTTAAACGGGATAATTCTAATGATGCAGGATCATCAGCATTTAATACTGCTACCTTGTCTGTAAACGTATTTCCTAGTTGAGCAAATAACAGGCCTTTTGCGTAAAGGTAAGCCTCCATTGATTCATGATAATCTAAGTGGTCTGGTGTCAAGTTCGTGAATACAGCCACATCAAAATCACAGCCCCGGACTCTCCCTAAGTGAAGTGCATGGGAAGAAACTTCCATCATCACTGTATCAACTTGCTCATCTACCATCTCCTTAAATAATTGCTGTAATGGCAATGATTCAGGCGTAGTATTTTTTGTTTCATATTGTCTAGCTCCAACTTTTGTGTACATCGTACCAATTAAACCTGTTTTTCTTTTGACATCTTGCATTATTTTTTCAATGAGATGTGTGACAGTCGTTTTGCCATTCGTTCCAGTAACACCGATAAGATGCACGTTTTCCGTTGGGTTTTCATAATAGTGACAGGCAAGCCTTGCCATTGCACGTTTTGTGTCCGATACAACTATTACTGGTACACTCGCAACGAGAGGGCGTTCAGCGACAATCGCGACCGCCCCTTTATCTACTGCCTGCTGGACAAAATCATGTCCATCTACTGTATATCCTTTAATACAAATAAATACAGTTCCTTCCTTTACTCTTCTAGAATCCATTTCCAGCGATGTAACTTCTGGATTTACATCAACCGTATTTTTTTGAAACCGTAATGGTAATAGTAACTCTTGTAGCTTCATCATTTAAGACCTCTCAATCTATCCATATCACATTATGCATTTTAAATTAGCTCTTTCTTTACAACAGTGAATATTTTTAAAACACCTTAATTATTTTAGACGTTCTGTCCTTATTTGTCACCCATATAAAGTCGGATTGTTGAACCCTCTGTCACTTTAACTCCTGGTTCTGGTGACTGCGCGAGAACGTAACTTCCTTCCCCATCAGCTTCTACTTTTAATTCATAGTAAGATTCATGAATTTCCCGCTTTGTTCGCCCAATTAAGTCAGGCACTTCAATTAACGGAGTGTCAGTCCAAGTTAGCTCTTTCTCAATTTGCCCTTCACGCTTTTCAACCCCCATTGCAAGCAAGCTATCTCCAATAACATTCCCGACTATTGGCGCTGCTACAACTCCACCGAATTGCAACGTGTTTTTTGGATTATCAATTGCGACATACACAACAATTTGCGGGTCGTCAGCAGGTGCAAATCCAATAAAAGAGACAATGTGATTATTTTCTAAATAACGACCATCTTTTGCCTTCTGAGCTGTTCCTGTTTTCCCGCCAACTCGGTATCCATCAAGATATGCTCCTTTACCAGAACCTAGAGCCACAACATGTTCAAGGGCATATCGCACTTCTTTTGATGTCTCTTCTGAAATAACCCGCCGTTTCATAATAGGAGATTGTTTATCAACAACTTCACCAGTTAAAGGATCGACCCATTCTTTTGCTAAGAAGGGCTGGTACAAATATCCTCCGTTAATCGCAGCTGAAACAGCAGCCACTTGTTGAATTGGCGTAACCGCTACCCCTTGACCAAAAGCAGTAGTCGCTTGTTCAAGAGGACCGACACGATCTCGGTTAAATAGGATTCCAGTTCCTTCCCCTTGTAAGTCAATTCCTGTCTTTTTACCAAATCCAAAGTCTTCAATGTAATCAAAAAGTCGGTCTTTGCCTAACCTTTCTCCGAGTACAACAAATCCTGGGTTACATGAATTTTGTACTACTTCTAAAAACGTTTGGTGTCCATGCCCACCTTTTTTCCAACATCTCAAATTCCTTCCAGCCACTTCAATATAACCAGGGTCATTAAATGTGTCTTTTTTAAGATCTACTTCTCCCTCTTCTAGAGCAGCTGCAAGTGTAATAATTTTAAATGTCGAACCAGGCTCATATTGCATCCACACTGGTTTATTTTGATTATATATTTCCGGGGGAACATTTTGAAAATCTTCTGGGTTATAATGTGGCCTACTACTCATTCCCAATACTTCACCTGTATTAGGATTCATTGCAATCGCAATGGCACCATCAGGATTATAAGTAGCCTCCGCAATATCCAATTCTCGTTCCATGATTGTTTGTACGCGACTATCAATTGTTAACCGCATATCCAGGCCATTTAAAGGTGCCGTATACTCATCTGCAAGATTTGGCATACGATTCCCTTTAGCTGTAGAAAAGAAAGAAACATGACCACCAGTTCCTTTCAACTCTTCATCATAATATAACTCAAGCCCCGTTAATCCTTGGTTGTCAATCCCAGCAAATCCCAATACATGCGAAAGGTAACTTCCAAATGGATAATGTCTTTTGCTATCTTCGGCAATATAAACTCCTGCTAAACGTAACGCTCGAACTTCACTCGCTTTTTCTTTTGTCACTTTTCTTCCCTCAGGATTGATTCGTACAATGGATTCATTTTTTGTTACATATTCATAAGCTTTTTTATGATCCATATTCAAAACTGAAGCTAATTTTTCGGCTGTATCAGCTGGATCTCTTACTTGTCTTGGAACAACGAGAATCGATGGTGCACTTACATTTGTTGCTAGAACTACATCATTTCGATCACGAATTTCCCCTCTTTTTGCCTCAAAAGGTACATCCCTGCTCCATGAGTCTTCCGCTCGATCTGTTAACCAATCACCTAGTGCAAACTGAACGTAGCCAAGCCTTAAAGCAATAATTAAAAAAACAGCCAGTCCAAAAAAAAGTACAATAATTAGTCGTTTACGTACTGTTACGTTAGAAACTCGCACTGTAATACCTCCTGCATACATTTCATATCAGCTTGTTTAAACGTATGCTTGTACGCAGTTAGATAGAACAAGTGCTGTAGCTTCTCTATTCTCCTATTTGTTCAGTTTGTGTTTCTGTCAATGGTTCAGATAGCTCGTCCTCTGAAATCCTTTCACGACTATTAGGCTCAAGCTCAACTACTATATACTCTCCTTTTCGTATCGTCGATCCCGGTTCTACACTCTGTTTTTGTACATATCCATTACCAAAAAAAGTTGGCGTAAGCTCCATAACTTCGGCAAACCTTCGGACATCGCGATTTGACCAGCCTGTTAAATCAGGCATTTTAACTGTTTCACTTTCTGTTCTAATAAAAAGGCGCTCTCGTGGTAACATTCCCTTTCCAGAGAGAGGTTGCTGAGAGTCGACTTTAGAACCCGAACCAAGCATAACTAGATCAATTTCTTCAGATTGAAGACTTTCCTTGACCTCTGCAGTTGACCGGCCAATATAGTTCTCCGTCTCGAATCCAGCTTCTGTTTCTTCGACAATTTCTTCGACTGTAGGTGTAATATTTAAATATTGTAAACTATGCTTCATAATTGTGTTGAATATCATCGATGTAGGAGCAGAACCCACTTCATCTAATCCTATTTTCGGTCGGTCCACTGCTACATACACAATGACTCTTGGGTCTTCTTTAGGAGCCATACCTAAAAATGAAAATATATTTTCACCATGACCTGTAATATAGCCAGATCCATTCGGATTACTAATCTGAGCAGTTCCAGTTTTCCCAATTACATTAAAACCTTCTAAATAATACGGGTGACCAGTACCAGCAGAAGAAGTAACAACACCTTCTAGAAGATCTTTCACTTGAGCAGCAGTTTCTTTTGATATCGGTTCTCCGACAACTTCAGCTTCATTCTTCAGAACGACCGTATTCGAATTTGGATCTACTATACGATCAATAATGTAGGGCTTCATCATTTTCCCTTCATTTGCTATCGCAGTTGCGGCTTGAATTTGTTGAATAGGTGTAACAGCAGTACCTTGGCCATAAGCCGTAGTTGCTACTTCTGTCTGTCCATATTTGGCTATTAGGCTATCTGCCTCATTAGGCAAATCAATTCCTGTTTTTTGGCCAAATCCAAACTTGTGTAAATAATCATATAACTTATCTCCACCTAATTTTTCAAGGGCTATTTTGGCCATCGCTACATTCGACGATCTGTAAAACCCTTCATCATACGAAATAGAACCCCATCCTTTCCTATTATTATGATCTCCTATACTATGATCAGCTACTTGGATCGTACCAGACTGATAGTTTTCACTTCCTGAATAAACCCCTTCTTCTATCGCAGCAGCAACAGTAAACATTTTCATCGTTGAACCTGGTTCAAAACGATCTGAGATAGCATAATTTAAGTAGTTTGTAATTTGCTCATATTTGTTCGGATTGAAGCTTGGACGATTGCTCATTCCGAGTATTTCACCAGTTTTTGGATCAGCAACTATCGCGATCATTTTCTCTGGATTGTATTCTTCCTCGACTTGAGTCATGACCTGCTCAAGAGCAGTTTGAATATTTGAATCTAATGTTAAGTACACATCTTGTCCGTTTTTGGCTGCTGTAATGTGCTGATTAGGATTTACCAAAGGAATGCCTTTACGATCTCTTTGATAGCTAATGGACCCATCCTCAGCTTTTAAAAGGTCATTTAAGCTTCTCTCAAGCCCCATTCTAGCTTCCCCCATATCTCTTTCAGTATAACCAATAACATGAGAGGCATATGTTTGTTTCGGGTAATATCGCCTTGGTTCATCGCGGAAATAGATTCCATCTAATTCTAAATCAAGAATCGCGCTCATTTGTTCATGTGTCATGTTTTTAGCGCCTGCCCCAAGCTCAATCTGAAATTTCCCACTTGTCTTTCCATTTGTTAATGCATTGGTCAATGCATGTTCATCCATATTAATATGTGGACCAAGTAAATTAGCCGTTTTTTCAACATCTCTTACATAACTTTGATAATTTTCATCAAGTACCGCATAGACAGTATAAGAGTTAAGTTCTTGTGCTATCGCGCTCCCGGCACGGTCATATATGGTCCCACGAACGCCTTCAAGGTTCTTTGTGGTTGTCCATCTCTCTTCCCCAAGCGTTTGTAGATTTTGTCCGTCTATTTCCTTTGTCGTTTGAATATAAACAACTCGACCAAGCAATATGCAAAACAAGACTAGAACAACGCCTAGCAATAAAACCGCTCTTTTGTTTGTTACAGATCTTTTTATTTCCAATGTTTTCACCTCTTTATCTACTATGCCACAGGTGAGATTCGATTACAGCATTTCAAATTATGCCATTTTAACGGTATGTAAGAAGTAAGAGGGAATTCACCTGTTTTTTATAACACTCTGTTAGCTGAAAAAACTAGCTCATCGCTGAACTAGTTTTGCACGACTTTCACCTTATTATCATCAAGAGTCATTCCAAGCTCCTCTTTTGCAATATGTAAAATACGATCTGGTGCACTTAGTTCGACCACTTGTAATGTAAGTCCCTCATTCAACTGTGCTTGTTGATTAATTGTTTGTTGTAATTGATAAGCTTCTTGATTTACTGTGTAAAGAGTTGCGTAATTATGAACTATAACTCCGAATACGATAAAAGCGATGAACGTAATTAAGCCAGCAATCGCTTTTTCACCAACTGTTATTGGGTTACGAACTCGGCGTACTCGTGTTTTAGTTTGTATTTGCCTTTGTTCTTGTTCTTGATACTTACGCGCTAACATACTCAAATCATACTCCCCCTTAACGTTTTTCTGCCACTCTTAACTTTGCTGATCTTGAACGATTATTCATTTCTAACTCTTTTGGTGAGGCAACTATTGGTTTCCTTGTTATCAATTTTAAAATTGGTTCATAACCTTCTGGAATAATAGGCAGCCCCGGTGGAAGGTCTGGGCCTTTACTTTTTTCCCGAAACACTTCTTTACAAAGCCTGTCCTCTAATGAATGAAACGTGATAACCGAAATCCGACCTCCTGGTGCTAACAAAGAAATTGAATCCTCTAATGCTTCTTCGAAAGCTCCTAATTCATCGTTAACAGCTATTCGAATCGCTTGAAACGTTCGCTTGGCCGGATGTCCACCAGTCCGCCTTGCCGGAGCCGGTATTGCTTCTTTTATAATCTCCACAAGTTCCCCTGTTGTCTCAATTTTCTTATTTTCTCTATGAGCTTCTATCTTGCGTGCTATTTGCTTGGCAAACTTTTCTTCTCCATACCTTGATATTATTTTAACAAGGCGCTCGAATGCCCATTCATTTACCACTTGATAAGCTGAAAGCTCTGCTGTTTGATCCATCCTCATATCAAGAGTGGCATCTTGATGATAGCTAAATCCACGTTCTGCATCGTCGAGTTGAGGGCTTGACACCCCAAGATCAAATAATATCCCATCTACGCTCGTAACTCCCCGTTGATTTAATTCACGCTTTAAATAGCGGAAATTACTTTTAATAAACGTTACTTTTCCCATATAAGGTTGCATTTCTTCTTTTGCATGTTCTAAAGCTTTGTCATCTTGATCAAATGCAAAAAGATGTCCATTTTCTCCAAGTTGTGATGCAATTAACGACGAGTGTCCAGCCCCACCGAGTGTACAATCGACGTAAACTCCATCTGGTTTGATGTTTAATCCATCTACTGATTCTTGTTTTAATACCGTCACATGATGAAACATTCCACTACCTCCAAAGGCACTATCTCTACAAATCAAAATCCACAATATTTTCAGCTATTTCGCTAAATGATTCTTCTGATTCAGCAAAATACTCTTCCCAAATTACTTTACTCCAAATTTCAACTCGATTGGATACTCCAATTACAACGCATTCCTTATCAAGCTGTGCATATTCCCTAAGTGGAGAGGCTATATTTACTCTCCCCTGTTTATCTATTTCACATTCAGTTGCACCAGAAAAGAAAAATCTCGTAAATGCTCTAGCATCTTTCTTAGTAAAGGGCAGGGTTTTTAGTTGGTTCTCGAGTTTCTTCCACTCTTCCTGTGGATAAACAAATAAACAACGATCAAGCCCACGGGTCACAACAAAAGACGAGCCTAAATTATCCCGAAACTTTGCCGGAACAATCATACGACCTTTCTCATCTACGTTATGGCGATATTCACCCATAAACATCGCGTACCCAACTCCCCCCACTTACTACCCTTAAGTTACCACATTCCTCCACTTCGCACCACAACAAATTTTCAAATTATCCACAACAAAAAAAATCCCACCATAAGGCAGGATTTCTTTATCCACATTTCGACGGGAAAACATAACACAAATTTACAAATAGACGACTTTATGCTTGTCGTTAACCGACATCTTTGTTGACAACAATCGCCTGAATCGTTCAATCCCGATGACATTCATCAACACAATTGGATGAATTATGCGTTCTTGCGGTCGATTTAACGGGGCAAGCCAATGCCCTGTTTCTGTAAATTTCGAAAGCGCATTCTCATGGCTTTGTCGAACAAAATTTTTCATCTTTTTTTCCATGAAATTTATTTGATCATTGAGAATAACGAGGTTTTTTTCACTTAATTTAGCTAATGTCGGGTCCATTTTTTGAGCAAGCTGTCGTATCGGATAGTGATTGGTCACTAACTCATTTCTAACCATATCTACCACCTCACTAACAGGATATGGTGTCACATCTTTTAGCCAATCCTCTTGAATTTCTTCTAATTTCCCTTGTAAAAACGGTTTGATATCATAATTCATTTCCTCCAACCACTTTCCAACTTGTGGAGGAACGAATGTCATCTGAATCCGAGGTACAATAGGAGGCATTTTCACATCAAAATGAGCAAACACTCCCTTTAATGTAGCCCAATATAACAACTCACCAGGTCCAGAGACAAATGACAAAACAGGTAACAGCCATTCTTGCATCAGTGGTCTCGTTACAACATTATTGCTAAATCTTTCGGGAGTTGAAGTAAGAATCTTGATTAATTCCTCTTTTGTATACGTTATATTTATTCCCTTTACAGAAAAAACACCTTCATGATAATCAAGTCGTCTCCGCTCCCCATTTATTTCAAAAAACAAATGAGCATTTTTTTCATCTGTTTTAATCGGCTCACCGTAACCGGCTTTTAAAAACGATCGCGCCCCCTCTTGCTGAGCGCTTTGAACTTGCTCAACCTCTTGGATTAATCGCTTAAAATAGTCAACTTCTAACTTTCTAATCGCTGGGTCATGAGCATCTAATAATAACAATCCCTCTTTCCCAAAAAACCAATTCATCACTTTTCGAAAAAAATCAACAATTGTCTTCGACTCACTTAAAAAAACAGATACTTTTCCAAGTAAAGATTTCGTAAAAGCTGTTTCGGGCAACGTCGCAAACATCTCCTGTACCCACTTCTCTAGTTCTTCTGAATCTAACGGAAGAGACGATGCCGACGCTATTGGCAATTCGCCATCATACAAATGCTTTTTCCAACGTCCCGCTTTCTCTTTATAGACATATCGTATTTCATCAACATCGTGATCTTCTCCTGCAACCCAAAATATCGGAATGACAGGTAAATTTAATTTTTCTTCCTGTTGTTTTGCTAATAGGATTATAGACATTGCCTTATAGACAGTATAAAGAGGCCCAGATAGAAGACCAGCCTGCTGTCCACCAACAACAACCAATGAATTAGAGGTACGCAGTTTCTCTATTTGTATACGGGCTTGATCTTCAAAGTCAAGAGATGAATGAACAGACGATAAGTAATCTGCCACCTCGTTCCGTTTAAATGTTCTTGTTAAAATATGATCGACTCTTTGGTTAAATTTATCATCATCAGTATAGGAATAATCAAAAAAAACTTCATTCACTTTTTCCCCACTAATATATTCACTTATAAAGCCAGTATCAGCTGTTAAGTCGATTTCTCTTACTTCCATATGTTTAGACGTCCTTTCGCATTACTAAATTCCTTTCAATCATAGCAAAGTACAAGCATTTGACCAAGTGTAACGAACTGATAATTAACTCAAAATTCTTAATAGCAATCCAAATCCACATAAAAATATGTATATCGTAAAAAACAACAAAAAATTAAAACGCCATATACCTTTAAATAATTTTCCGACATGTATATCTCCAGAAAATCTCCAATGTATAAAAGTAAAAATAAGAGCAACAAAAAAGAAAACAGCTAATATCACCCATAAAAGCGATTTAGCCCAAAGCTCAATAATGATAAAATAAACAGCAATCATAAAAAGAACTGTCGTCCAATCAGATGCACGCTGAATAGACTTGGATTTATTTTTAGATATTTTAACAGAGACAATATAAATGAAATACCACCCTAAAAGAGGTATCGTTACAATCGTAGCGATCACCCAAGCTACCACCTCAGTCATAAGCATCCCTCCCTTGTTTCAATTCTTTTGCTCTTACCCCTTCATAAAGGAAAGTTAAGATAGGAATATCAATCTGTTGATCCCTAGCTCTTCGAATCAGATATCCAACAATGCTATCAATTTCTGTTTTCCGATTATTAACAATATCTACAAGCATTGACGAACGGTTATGCGCAGTTTTCCTACAAACCTGACAAACATACTCCCACGTGTCTGAATCATCGACGAATCCAACTACCGAGATTACTTCTTTGAACACTAAATTCATCATAGATAAATAGTGTTCATTCTTTACTAATTCACCATTTTCCACTTGAAATAATGCTGTAATTGGGTTAATACAAGCATTCACAATAAGTTTACTCTCTAGCATATTAGTCCAATCTTGCTCTTTTTCAACTGGGAAGTTAGGATCGATAATTCCTTTTAATACTTCATTTATGATCCCTGAACCCTCACGTACATAACTCCACCTTAATTTCCCTACACCTGTATGGTGTACGGTAAAATCATTTTCACGTAACGCACCATGCTCAATTACCCCCACAGCCAATTCTGGTATAGCTAATTTAGAAAATATCTCCGTATGTCCCATTCCATTTTGCAAAAAAAGAATCGATTTCACATTTGTAAAATCCACTTTCTTTAACACATTTGTTACCTGATAAGACTTCACAGTGACGATTAAAAGATCGATTGTTTCATCCCAGTTAAAATTAGAGAATGTAGTCACAGGTACATTCATTTTCGCTATTTGTTTATGACGAATTAAATGAATCCCTTTTTCATTTATCACAGTTGTTTGTTCCTGTCGATTGGTCACTAGTGAGACCATATGATGTTGATGAGCTAAATAAAACGTTACTAACAACCCGATAGAACCAGGTCCTACAATTACAATTTTCACTTTTACGGCTCCTTGAATTTTTAACAAAATTGTACCATAACTTTTAGAAAAACTAACGAATATTAATAATCTGATTTTTAAGACATTTTTAACTTTAACAAAAAAAACTACAATTTTAAACGCTTCCAACTAAAATTGTAGTAAAATAGAGAAGAACATGCTTAAGAGGAGGATAACCAAATGCACAATTATGAAGTGAAGCGATTACTTGTAAACTATAAAACATTAGAAGAATTTAAAAACTTTCGTGAATATGGCTCTGCAGAACTCTCAATGAAAGACGACTTAGAAGCCAATATGATTGAAAATGATAGCGAATCACCGTTTTATGGAATATATTTCGGAAATAAACTTGTCGCTAGAATGAGTTTATATCGTATTGCCGGAAAATTCGATCGCTATTTTAATCCGCCTCAAGATTATTTAGAACTGTGGAAATTAGAAGTATTAGAGCCTTATCGAAAAAAAGGATATGGAGAAACATTAGTTAATTTTGCAAAATCATTTGGACTCCCTATTAAAACAAATGCCAGACAAGGCTCAAGTGATTTCTGGAACCACATGAGTTTTGAAGCCGCGACATATGATGCTAGTAGAGATCGTGGTGAAAGTCCATTCGTCTGGTATCCAGCAGGTGTCAAAGAGCAACAAACTGATCAAGAACTCATTAATGTTGAATCATCTGAAGAGATTAATTAAAAACGTGATTTAGAAAAGACACATGGGCGCTCATTGGCGCTCATGTGTCTTTATTAAATAGATAACTTCCTCGCTCGATCCATAATAGACAAAAGAGCTCGGTAGTCTTCTGTCATTACTTTCTTTTCTTCTTTTACTTTTTCAAGCTCTTTCTGAAGCTTTGCATTTTCAGATTTCAACTTTTCAATTTCTTCTGTTGGAATACGATCTTTCATGCTTTCGTGATATTCTGATAAAAAAGACAAGACCGTTTCCATCGTAATTACAGAAGTTTCTATACTGTGCTTCATTACTTTCTCAGATTCACCCTCTAGTGGCTTTGTTACTGTTGCAACTGGCTCATTTATCTCTTCACTACTTTCCTCAAACCACTCCATTTTCTCAGAAAGCTGCTTCTTGCCTTTTGAACGTTGTTTTTTTGCTAATGCAATTGCTGATTCATACTTTTTGCGGATAGCTGAATTCCACCTAAAACCACAAGCTGCGCTCGTTCTAGACAAGCGTTCTCCAACCTCTTCAAAAGCAGAAAGTTGTGTACTCCCTTCCCGAATATGTCGAAGAACAACTTCAGCTAATATTAAATCTTCATCAGTGTTCCATGCATCTTGGCGAATCGTTGTCATAGAAACCCTCCTCAAAAGTCTCGTTTGCTTATACGTATGCATCTACTAGAGTAGAAAGACTTATTATCAGCAAAAAAATGATATTCTCTTCCGTTTTATGTAGATAGATTTAGCGTTAATAGAGGTTGCTCCAAAACCGTGCGCAAGTTATTCTACTCAGCTATAATTTATGGAGTAACAAATCCATTTGACGCGTGAGGCAGTAATTCATGAGTGTAACTCATAGCTTCAAGGTTTCAAAAGAGGAGTACCATACCTTTTGACAACCTCTAGTAGACAAGTATTACCGATTTTCCAAGATATATTCATAAATCTAGCACTGAAACTCTTATGAGCGATTTAAAAATGCTCGAACAGCTTCATGATGTACATCCGTCTCCCATAACTTGGCACAGTCCTTGATTTCATTCTGGATATTTCTATGTATATTCGGTCGATCTAATTGATCTAATAATCTTGCTTTGTAGGCTTGTAACACACCTTTATTTTGCAAGAAATATGACTCTAAGTATTCTATAACCCCTTCTAAAAAAGACGCATTATAAATAACTTTGTGCACGAAACCCTGTTTGTACAGTTCATCTGTACTATACATTCGAGCTGAGAGCAACATGTCTAGTGCTATCTGGTTCGTTACTCTCTCAAAGAGTAATGAACTTCCTCCCCAACCGGTTGTTATACCAAGTTCCCCTTGAACAAAGCCCAATTTGACGTGAGGAGCCGCGATTCTTAGATCACAGGCTGTCGCTAACTCGCTCCCTCCCCCAACAGCAGTTCCATTTAGAGCAGCTACTGTTACTTTTGGGAAAAATGCGAGTCTTTCTAAAATTGCCCCCATTTTCAATAGCATCTCCTTCGCTTGCTTTTCGGTTTTCAAGTATTGAAACACTGACAAATCTCCCCCAGAACAAAAGGCACGCTCTCCTGAACCACTTATAACAACAATGCAACTAGCATCCCTTTCAGCAAGCGTTAACGCTTGGTTTAATTCATCCATCACCTGTTCATTTATAGCGTTTCTTATTTCTTTTCGATCAATTTGAATTAGAGTCACACCAGTTCCATAGTTTTTAATCTGTACACTTTCCATACGCTCTCTCCTTTTATGATTGTACTAGCACCAATAGTTCGACCTATCCACAATTTCTCCTCTGGGCTAATCGCCTCTAAGAAGTCTCAGAGGATGAGTAGCAACATAACAATTAGTTACAAAGACAAAAAAGACGAAGATAAACATCTTCGTCTCATTGATCGTATCCAATTACTTGCTGATCACGTCTTGGCCTTTGTAAGAGCCACACTCTTTACAAATACGGTGAGCAAGCTTTAATTCTCCACACTCAGGACATTTAGTCATACCAGGTACCGCTAATTTGTAGTGAGTACGACGCTTATTTTTGCGAGTTTTAGATGTTCTTCTAAATGGTACTGCCATCATTCCCACCTCCTTAAAAAATCTATAAAATCCAACTTCGTTCACTCAAGTTGGGTATATGAAATGAAGGCCCGACCGTTGCCGGTGCTTCGACTTTCCTATTTCTTGTCAAAAAACTTTGCCAAATCAGCTAATCTCGGATCAATTCGATTGTTACGATCTTCTTCCGTTATGATTCCCCAATCTTTCCCGGATGGAGGTGCAAGGCGTTCTGCCTCTTCTTCTGCATATACTTGAATCGGAATTTCAAGTAAAATTCGCTCCTTAATGGCTGGAAGCAAATCAACGGTTTCACCTTCGAAAAAGTTAATATCATCATGATCAACATCTGCGGTTACATAATCATTTGCTTGATGAAAATGCTCAGTTACATGAAGGTCAATCGGAAACTTCACATCAGCTAACGTTCTTACACAGGGAAGAACTAACTCTCCTTTAATCTCAAGCCGAAAGGTAAGCAGTGAACCAGAGTAAATAAGTTCTCCTTTTACATTAAACGGAGATACCGCTCTAATTTCTGGATTTAATTCTTTTAAGCCAGATAAATCAATTTCTTCTTCGAATGTAAATGGTTTTCGCTTGGCAACAGTTAATTGCTGTAATGACCATTTCATCTCTGATCACCTCTAAGACAACAAAATTAAGTATAGCTCTACACTATTTGAATGTCAACCTTTTTTCTTTACACTTGATTGACTATAATAAAGTACTAGAGCTAGTACTTGTTTAAAGCATGACGTTTATTGTAGCATGTCATAAAAGAAGAGTAAAGATACTCTATTTACTTAAGAGTGTAAAAACATTAGAAACCTATCAACAACTCTACGTAGATTTTGAATGAAGCGAATTCACTTTGCTATAAAGGATTAGGTGATTAAATGAAAGCAGTTGGAATTGTAGTCGAATATAATCCGTTTCACAATGGACACCATTTTCAAGTGACAAAAGCACGACAAATAACAAATGCAGATGTTGTAATAGCTGTAATGAGCGCCTCCTTCTTACAACGAGGTGAACCTGCCATTGTTTCAAAGTGGTTTCGAACACAAATGGCTCTCGCATGTGGTGTCGATATAGTGATTGAGCTACCATATATTTATTCTACCCAAAAAGCAGAAACATTTGCGAATGGAGCGATCTCTCTTTTAGCTGAAATGGGCGTTAATTTTATTAATTTTGGTAGTGAATCTGGAAACATACAAGACTTTGAACATTTACTTACATTTATGCGGCAAAATAAGGTCGCCTTTGATCGACATGTGAAAGAAAATATGAAGTTAGGGTATAGCTATCCGCGGGCAACCTCTACAGCATTTACACAATTAAATCCCGACTGTGATACCCTTTCATTAACTGAACCAAATAACATCTTAGGTTTTCATTACATGAAAGCGATTCAAGACCAAGGGTATTCGATTCAAGCGACAACAACGTTACGACGACAAGCTCACTATCACGATCAACAGATTTCTGAAGGCTCAATTGCAAGTGCTACTAGCATTCGTCAAGCAATACAAAATGGGGAGCTGTCAGAGATAAAACATGTCATGCCAACAGAGTCCTACCAACTCCTGAAGTCATATAAACAGACATACTCATTGCTGCATACTTGGCAAGACTATTATGACTTACTTCAATATAAAGTTCTCTCTACACCTGTTACTCACTTACGAATGATTTATGAATGCGAAGAAGGTTTAGAATATCGAGTTAAAAATGTCTCCAAACGCGCTACATCATTTTCTGACTGGATGCAGCAATTAAAAACAAAACGTTATACTTGGACACGACTTCAACGATTAGCTACTCATATATTAACTAACACAACAAAACTCGAAATGAAAGAAGCTTTATCTCAACAAACACCTGAATATATTCGTTTGTTGGGGATGAACACCCTTGGTCAAGCCTATTTAAATCAATCAAAAAAAAATCGGAGTGTTCCATTGATAACAAAGCCTGCAAAAGCTAAAGGAATCACCGCTTTTCTTGAAGAACGAGCAACAAATATATATCTTTCTCCACTTTCAAGTGAAGTTCGACGCAAAGAGATGAGTGAGCAATTTTCAAGGCACCCTATCATTGCACACTAAGAAACGAATCTCCCGCTTTCTCAAATGAACTATACTTATAGAATGAGAATAAATGATTCCCTAAGGCAGTTGCATCGCATTTAATTCAAAACGCAAAGAGCTTATTTGAGTCAAATACTCAGACAAGCTCTTTTTTCAATAATAACTATTTTTGAGGAAGTGATTCTAAAAAAGCCAACGCTTCCTCAAATGTGTCAATCGGAATGATTTGCATATTCGTTCCAATATCTTCAGCAGCTTCGAGGGCTTCCTGATAGTTAGATTCACTAGCCCCACCTTCATTTGGAGCAAAGAAATAATCAGCTCCAGCCTTATCAGCAGCAACAACCTTTTGATTTGCTCCACCAATTCTTCCAACTTCACCTGCCTCATTAATCGTACCTGTTCCAGCTATATCATACCCTTTAGTAATATCGTCTTCTAAAAGTTGATTGTAAATTTCTAAAGAAAACATTAACCCTGCAGAAGGCCCACCTATTTGACTGGTATCAATCGTAACTTCTGGATTAAATGATACGTCTCTGTCTGTTACAGGAGCTGAAATGCCTATTCCTACTCTTCCCGAAGGAGCATTCAAACCTTCAGGAAAAGGTGAGAATCCAAGCTCCACTACTTCGACCTTCTCTTCTCGTTTTACCGTTATTTGTACTGTATCTTCTTCACCCATCCCTTGTAACTTTTCAATTAATTGCTCTGCAGTTTGTAATTGTTCACCATCTACTTCAATAATGTGATCCCCTGTTTGCAAAACATTGTAAGCTGGCATTCCTTCAATTAATGAAGTAACTAATACTCCCTTATGTTCGTATTCTACTATTTTACCTGCTGCTTCATACGCAATAATTTTTGCAACTTCTTGAGAACTTGTCATGGCCATCAACTGCCGATGTTGATATTCTTCATCTGTTTCACCTTCATATCGCAATTGTTCCTCAGGATAAATCATTCTGTACGGACTCAACTGTGCCCAGATATAAAAGAACAGATTTGCCTTCCCCATTTGAACTGTTGTTAACATAAATGAGCCTTCCTCTTCGGTATATCCATCTTCTACGATAATTACTTGATCTAATACCTTTGCTCCTCCTGGTTGGGAATAATAATAAGGAAACTGATAAAAGTGTAGAAAAAGCAAAACAACAATCAAGAAGATCCATCTTTTTTTAATCCTCGACCCTGTCATCTTTGTTCTCCTTCCAATTTGCAATGCAACTTTTGATCTCATCTAATTTATCCAATGTTGCATCTTCCCCACATTGAATTAAACGTTCAACTCCAGAAAAATCTAAAGAACTAGAATGTTTTACTATTGGTCTTATCATAACAGAACTATCAAATTCTTGAATACGAATTAGCTCACGTGTCATAATGTCCATACTTTGCATAATCACATCATAAATTGTATGTAATTCTGGCTCCGTTCGAAAATAAGACACGTCGACAGCTATCGTAACATCTGCTCCCATCTCTTTCACTACTGAAACAGGAATACGATCAATCACCCCTCCATCAACAAGTAACCGTTCTCCTATTTTTTCTGGGACGAATATTCCTGGGATAGCGATACTTGCTCTCACCGCTGTTGCAATATCTCCTTCTGTTAGAATAACTCTTTCACCGTTTTTAATATCTGTCGCGACAACGGCAACTGGAGGGTTTAATTGTTCAAGCTTTTTTCCCTTTGCCAACATTCGAATCACTTCTTTCGCCTTGTGCCCAGCCACAAACCCAAGCTTTGGAACAATAAAGTCAATAAAATATTTTCTTCGAAACAATAAAGCGAATCTCTCTAAATTAGCTGGCGATTGTCCAACTCCATATAAACTTCCAACTAATGCTCCCATGCTACTACCTGCTATATAGTCAATTGGAATGTTTTCTTTTTCTAGAACTTTCAGTACACCAATATGAGCAAAACCACGTGCCCCACCAGAACCAAGTGCAAGACCGATTTTTGGACGAGTTCTCGCCACACTTATCCTCTCCTTACATTTTTGGCTTCCTCAATCTAAATCATATGGTCTATTACAAGCTCGTATACGTATAGTTATATTATGGACATGTTCAAAAAATCTAATAAATTAACAATCCTATACAAAAAGGCAGGCAATAGCTACGCTCATTAATTCTATGTTGTTTTTGAACAACCGCTAAAAGGAGGCCGCTGTTTGATGTCCTTATCCGTTACTAAAACACTCACCCTTGCTCTTTTGAGCATTTTACTAGCAGCCTCACTTATGGTCTTCCCCCAAGAAGCTCTTGAGGGATCAATTCGAGGATTGCAAATCTGGTGGGATGTTGTGTTTCCATCGTTGTTACCTTTTTTCATAGTATCAGAGCTATTAATTGGTTTTGGTGTAGTCACGTTTCTAGGTGCATTACTCGAGCCACTAATGCGTCCACTTTTTCGCGTACCTGGTGTAGGCGGATTCGTCTGGGCGATGGGGCTTGCGTCTGGAAACCCTGCTGGTGCAAAGATCACTGCACGCCTAAGACACGAGAAAAAAGTTTCCAGGATTGAAGCAGAGCGTCTCGTCTGTTTTACTAGTTCTTCAAACCCACTTTTTATTTTTGGGGCGATCGCAGTCGGATTTTTTCATAATCCGCAACTAGGGATTGTCCTTGCTCTTGCTCATTATTTAGGTAATATTATTGTTGGTCTTATTATGCGTTTTCATGGTAGAGAGGAAGAAGCTGCAAGCCCACCTCTTAAACCAAAAGTTAGTGGGTTATTAACAGCCATTAAATTACTTCACGAAGAGAGGATCCGTGATGGGCGTCCGATTGGAAAATTACTTGGCGATGCTGTTCAATCGTCCGTTCGTACGCTATTAATGATTGGTGGGTTTATTATTTTATTTTCTGTTCTAAATAAAATCCTAAGCCTCGTTGGAATCGTCGCTTTTCTTGGTACATTCATTTCTGTCGTTTTAACCTTTTTCCATTTGCCAAGTGAATTTAATGCATCACTTATTTCTGGCTTATTTGAAATGACACTTGGAGCACAAATGGCTAGTGAAACCTCTTCTGTTCGTTTACTTGAACAAATAATTGTTACAAGCTTCATTTTAGCTTTTAGCGGATTCTCCATACAAGCACAAGTAGCTAGCATAATTGCCGAGACAGATATCCGATTTAAGCCATTCTTCATCGCTCGAGTCCTACATGGTTTCATCGCTGCTTTTCTCGTTTTTTTATTATGGAATCCATTTTATGTACAACACCAATTAGCCGAAAAAGAATGGCAAGTCATCCCCGTATTTTTACAAGAACAATCGAGTACATGGTTCCAATCAACTTGGAATCTTATTATTCACTATGGCTCACTTTTCACCCTCTTGATGCTGATATTATTTATCATATTAACTGCAAAAAACGCATTAGTTAAATTCAAGTAACAAGTCTTCGATTAAAATCATAATCAGAGAGGACTGACTCATCGTCAGATCCTCTTGATTCTTACTTTATGAAGTTTCAAATTTCATTTTTAACGCTTCAGCTACCACATGTGGAACAATGTCCGAAACATCAGCATTGTATTTTGCAATTTCTTTTACAATACTAGAACTTAAATAAGAATAATGGTTATTTGTCATCATGAAAAATGTTTCTATTTCTGGCCCAAGCTTCTTATTAATGGAGGCAGCTTGCATCTCATATTCAAAGTCTGAAACAGCCCGAAGACCTCGGATGATCGTATTGGCCTTGTTTTCCTTCATATAATCAATCAATAATCCATTGAATGAATCAATTTTGACATTTTCAAGATCTTTTGTAACTTCTTCTAGTAAGGAAACCCGTTCTTCAACAGAAAACAAAGGTTGCTTATTTCTGTTGTGAAGAACGGCAACAATTACTTTATCAAATACAGACGCTCCTCTCGTAATGATATCTAGGTGACCTAGCGTCACTGGATCAAAACTGCCTGGACAAACAGCTATACTCGCCATTTTTTCCACTCCTCTTTATTTATATATATAAATTGTAATCGTTGTGTCTCCATAAATCTCAGATCGGTATGTTTTTGCTTTTCCAATTTCAGATGGAAGTTTTACCGAAGTATCATGTTCACAAACAATCATTCCATTTTCTTCCAATAAATCATGATCGAGTATGATGCTTATTTCGCTTTCAATATTTTGCTTTGCGTAAGGTGGATCTAGAAAAATAAACGAAAAAGTTATTTCTCGTTTAATCAGTGCTTTTAATGCTCTAGCTGAATCATTTCGATACACTTCTGAACGTTCTTCAAACAAACATTGTTGTAAATTCTTCTTAATTGTTTCAATTGCTTTTCGATCTTGATCTACGAAAATAGCCCTTTCTACTCCACGGCTAATTGCCTCAATTCCTAATCCTCCACTTCCTGCATATAAGTCCAAAGCGAGACCTCCCTGAAAATATGGACCTATCATATTAAAAATCGATTCTTTTACTTTATCCGTGGTTGGTCTTGTTGAAGATCCTGGTACGGCTTTTAAAGGTAAACCACGTTTTTCTCCTGATATCACTCTCACGATTTCCACCTATCCTCTACATACATAATCTACTCTATCCTATCATAAGTGGAATTTATAGAGAATTCCTTCGCAAAAAGGTTGATTCTCAGAGGCCACTGAAAAAGGTCGGTATTTGAAGGAACTGAGCGTAGCCGTTTCCTTGTTTTAAAGGCCGCTATGAGTGGCTTTCTCATAGCAAGCGCGCATCGTACAGAGCCATTGCCGCTTCCTCGATGGACTTTTTCAGTGGCTTCGATTCTCACCTTTTTAAGGGAACTCGAGTCGTCTCCCCCACTCATTTTCATTTTGTCACAAATGAAAAGAAGTGATGCAACGTATTATGCTTGCTAAAAAGATTTTAAAACATTGACATTCATATTAAACAATCTCATTACAATATTTTCTTGTTTCTATGTATGGAATAACGCCATTGCGGTCATACTTCAATTAGTAGCACTCTTATAGTGTTGCTACAACCGCGGAGAAGGCTTACGTTTCCCCATAAGTTCTTCCTCCGGTTTCTCCTCTCCCATAGCCTCATTACATACATAGTATGTGTATGGGCACCTCGCAAGGAATTCCTTGCGAGGATTTTTTTTGCTCGACAAGTTCTATTTTTCATGCTACATTTTTTTGTTGTAGTTCAGGTAGAAGGAAGGGTTTAATGACATGATACAACGATTTATTTTACTAGGTGAAGGATACAACGATTTATATGAATTACTTGAGCTAGCTAGCTCAAACCAATCAAGAATACATATGCTCCTACGTCTTGATACAACGATAAATGATCAAGAAAAGTCTTCGCTCGTTCTCATTTTGCATCCTGCTGTACCGGGAAAAATGATGCCACTTTACCTCTGTTTAGAAGGGATTAACAGTCCAAACAGAAAACAAACCGAACGCTATCGACTCTTTGAACAGCTTTCTAAACAAGTAGACAAACCAATTCATAAACTGGAAGTTAAATCATCCGATCAATTTGAAGAAAAAGATTTATATTATCAATACCTTATTGGTGTTCTTCGAATGAACCGATACATCCCACCCCTACAATAACATGAGCACAACATTGATTATTTAGGATAGACTTTAAAGGATTCGAATTTCATTCACAAATTCACTTGATTCTCCGTTAGGTTAGTTGAGTTCGTAATTGCAAACACACTCAAAAAATCCCCATAGAATGAACGTTCACAGTTCATTTCTACGGGGATTTTCACATATGCTACACTACGTTCTCTTTCTTTTGTCTAAGCTTCTCTTGATCAAATACTTTATTTGCAGTCGGCAAGACTTTTATCTTAACAATCATGACATTCACTAGCAACACAACTGCGCAAGCAAAAAATAGACCTCTTATCCCAATACTTGAGACAATTAATCCCCCAAGTATTGGACCTATCATCGTTCCAAGGTACATGGCACTATTTGAAAAACCATAGGTCCTACTTTCCATACCGGAAGGTGCATGCATCCGAATCAGTGTATTTACAGCTGGCAATAAGCCACCTAGACACAACCCAATTATAAAGCGTAATATAATTAACTGCCAAATATCCGTGACAAATGCCTGTGGAATTGAAAACAATGCAACACCAAGCATTGAATATATTAATACATGCTGTGCACCTTTTTTGTCACTTAACTTTCCTAATTGTGGAGCCGTTAGCATATTCGCAAACCCCATTACCGAAATAACAACACCCGCATAAAAAGCAACAGTTGCAGGGGACGTTAACTCTTCGACAAAAAGTGACAATAAGGGATTTACTCCCATTACAGCAAATTGGATAAGAAAGATAACAACATACAAGGATAAAACAGGCTTACGGCTCGTAATCATTTTAAATTCTTGAAGTGTACTTGTTTTTTCTTTGGACTGAACTGGAGTAAATTGTTCCTTTACAAAAATCAACACAACTATTGTGGCTAATAGGATACACATTCCAGTAATGAAAAAAACCATTCTAAAACCAAAGGACTGAGCTAAGAGTCCACCAATAAGCGGACCACAAATCGCACCAGATACCGAGCCAGATTGTAACAGACCTAATGCATAACCAACCCTTTCTTTTGGTGTATTGGTCGAAATAAGACCAATTGATGCTGGGATAAAGCCAGATACGACTCCATTTAATAAACGCAAAAGAAGAAGAGTAACAGGTCCCGCTGCAAATCCTGTTAAACTTATTATAAGTGCCATACCAAAACCAGAACGCAAAATCATCATTTTTCGACCGTATTTATCAGCCATTCTTCCCCAAAAGGGCGAAAATAAGAATGCAGTTAAGAAATTAGCACCAAAAATAACCCCTGCCCAAATACTAAGAGTATTAGGATTTGTAACACCTAACTCTTGTATATATAGAGGCAAAAATGGAATTATCATCGTCATCGCACTTATAACAAGAAACTGACTAACGACCAAAATCCATAAATTTCGTTTCCAACTTACCATCCTACCACTTCCTTTTGTCTTACCCCTATTCTATATTTCGATAGTCGAAGTAATCAACTCCAGTTTCTCTCATTTTATAAGTACAGGTCTTACAAATTCAGTGGTTTTATCGCAATATCTCCAATTTCTGCAAATTTTTAAAAAAATAAATAATTGGGCATATAAAAAGGTGACTCATTTTGGTTGCATACAGCTACCTTTGAGTCACCCAACTATTATATTCCCATTTTATAATCATACTCTTTTGCTTTATCTGGCTTAGCATTTTGAAATTCAGTTTCAATAAAAGGTCGCATCGACGGCTTAACATCTCTTACAAATGGAAAAGATTGCAATTTTTTTATTGTTTCTTCGACTTTCTCTTGATCACAGTAAAAAACAACATATTTCATCTTTTTTGAAACATAATGAACATTACCAAACCGACGTAGTTGCCTAGCAAACTTTAGTGAGGTAAGCCACACAGCAACTCCTTGACGTTTCGAACCTAACATATATTGTTCTCCTTTAAGTTTGATCTTGTCTTAGTCTAGCATGTTCTAACTTTTCCATCAATAGAACATGTTTTCTTCTACCTGGTTATATAGCATGACAACCTCTTATTATAGAAAAGAAAATAGTAACAAGGGGATGGTGATTATGAATTTAGACAGTTTTAACTCACTCCACAAGAGAAGCTTTTTTGTTAAGGCAATGGCTGTTTCTAATTGCATTCGCCTAACTGACAATTAATTACAAGACACGTCTCAAATGAGTTTACAAAAAAAACGAGAGAGAAGCATTTTGCTTCACTCTCATTTAACTGCAACCACAACCTCCACCTGAACTACAACCTCCACTACATGACATATTATCAAAAAACGGATTACCTGTAGGCACTTTTATCGTATCAGAAACGGCTCTTGCTAACACTTCACTTATCTCATTTAAGAGCGACTCCAGTTCGCGTTCTGCTTTTTTAAAAACAGATACAGACGGCGTTAAGTCCACTTCACGTTTTACTTGGCGTATTTCTGTTGACACTTTATCGTAGTCTGGGTGGTATTTCCCAAAACGTTGCACTTCTTCATATTGGTCCTTCATGTTATTAAACGTTCGAATTCGCTCTTGAGCCTTCGAATCCGCTAGTAGTACCTTTTTTGCTTCAATGTATTGCTGATAAGGTTCAGAATGGAGAACTGCTTGACCCAGTTCACTTGCTTCATCCATTATCTCAAATGCTGAAATAGTTGCGAGCATAACTCACACCTCCTAGAAACCAGTATAACATAACCTAGCTAAATCGTTTAATATAAGAGTTAGAATTTCAAATTAATGGATGATGGCGATATAACTTGTATTCCCAGTAATTTAGTAAGATCTTCTGTTAACTTTAGTAAGGCAACATCTTTTTGTTTCGCTTCAATCATTATATCCAAATGTTCAACTGTTCCAACAATCTTTTTCATAAATTCATAAAGCCTGTCTGAGTCAATAAAATCGTGGTGTCTTCTATCATTCCCCCCTTCTTTCGGGCTAGAAATGTGCATTTTTATTGGTAGTGGACTATCCTTCCACGTATTTGCTACTCGTTCCCACAACAACAGTAGCTCTGTGGACTCGTGTAATACATCATAATGATGAAGATCAAAGACAACAGGTATATGTAATTTCTCTCCAAGGTATAACACATCTTCTATTGGATAGTTAACATCATCATTTTCTAAAATGATCATTTCTTGTATTGTTCTCGGTATTTTCCCAAAGTTGTTAATAAATTGTTCGAGCCCTTCTTCCCTACCTTGCTTCTTACCACCTACATGGAGTACACACCGATGAATATGGGATAACCCCATTCCCTTGAACAGTTTGTAATGCATAAGTAATGTACGTAATGATTGTTGGAGGATTTCTTTTGAGTTATTATTTAGGATGACAAAGTGATCTGGATGAAAATCAACTCTCATTCCTTTCTTATTAATAAAATCGCCTAATTGCTTCAACATTGGAGCTAATGTTCTCTCATACTTCCAACCTTCTGTTAATGGGTGATTAGCCAAAGGGACTATTCGTGAAGACAAACGAAAAAATGTAATATCATGTGCGTGATTGTGTTTTAAAATCCGTAAGCAATTCTCTAGATTGGTTAGTGCTACTCTTTCTAATTTGCGGATGCCGGCCTCTTTGTCTATCATCTGTTCAAATTGTTTCACTGTCACCGTTTTTGAAGGAGATGCATTGGTAAGTAACATACTCATTGCTACATAACCAAGTCGAATTGATAAATTGTTATCCATGATTGACTTCCCATCTTTCTTTGTCTATAATTCATTCGTCTTATCTAAATTGGATGAAGAAGGTGTATGTTGTTGAAGATTGTTACATTTAACCCATTCCGAACGATTGGAATGCCAGGTATACAATATGTCAAGCCTGAACACATGTTTGAGCAAAGAGAGAAAATAGAAGAAGCCGATGTTTGCCTGTTTCCTGAAAATTGGCAAGTTAATGCACTCGTATATGGAATGAAGAAAAACATTTTTCCTAGTATTCAATCGATTCAAATGGGATTTAATAAAATTGAAGTAACCCGTGGTCTATGGAGTGTTTGTCCTGAACATGTACCCAAAACCGTCATTTTAGGTAGAAATCACGAGAATATCAACCGCGTGTTTGATGAATTTCCATTTCCTTTTGTCGCAAAAGAAATCCGAAATTCTATGGGAAAAGGCGTTTTTCTTATCGAAAACCATAAACAATTTAACGAATACGCTGAAAACAATCCGTATTTCTATGTACAAGAGTATCTCCCAATTGATCGCGATTTACGTGTTTGTTTTGTTGGAGATGATGTCATTGCTGCGTATTGGCGAATTAATGATAACAATTCTTTCAGAAATAACGTCGCTCAAGGTGCACGTATTTCATTTGATAACATTCCATCTGAAGCAATTGATTTAGTTCGCAAAACAGCTCGTGATCTTGGTGTGAATCATGCTGGATTCGATGTGATTTCAGCTGGTGGCAAATATTATTTCCTAGAGTTTAATACACTTTTTGGCAATCAAGGGTTTCAACAGTTAGGTATTTCTGTTGAGAAAGCAATCTATGAGTACCTACAAAAAACAGTAGTTAAATTGTAACTTGAATCGTTTCCTCCATATCGTACGAAGACCGATCATTTTTGACAATAACCACCTTGATTTCATATTTACCTTTTGGTAAGTCATTAATGATAAATGCCGGTTCAAATAGAGTCTCAACATGTTCATCATTTATATAAAGTCGGATATGTCCTTCCCCTTCTTGATGGGTGGCACCGACTTTTTCTTTCGTAAAGTGAAATTGATTTACAAAGCATTCAATAAAAACACTTTGGTCGCGTATCTCGTGGTCAATCAATAACATTGCATCATTATTTCCAACTGTAACAATTCCAGTACTTTGGATCGGAATCACTTGGATCTCTTCTAAATTCGATTCCTCTGCTTTTGCTGTAGCAATAGGTCCCGATATCATAATCAAAAAAACAATAAAAACCAAATAGATACTCTTCTTCATAAATCATACTCCTCTAGAAATAAAGTCATGATTCTAGATTTCCTCTTCTGACATCCTTCTATTCGATTTCATAAAAAATTAATAAAAAAAGTTAGCTAGATAAAAAGAGGTAACAAGAGACTTATATACGCAAAAGAAAGAACCTGCCAAATTATTGGCTAGGTCCTTGAGCGCCGGCAACCGTTGCCTGCCCCATTTTCAACATTTCCATCATCATCATGACAAGTCCGAGCGAATTTTGTACCTTTTCTACCCGTTGTGGCAATGTCCGCCCAAAGAATTGGTTAGCTTCTTTTTCTAACAGAGGAATTTGACTTGGATCTCTGCTTAACTTCCGGTACCAGTTTGGATGCTGCCTTATATAGTGACGCAATTCAGGCCTTTCCTGTAATATTTGCTGAATCTCCACTCTCATATTTCAACCCCCATTCTAAATTAGTCACGTCGAAATGAAAATGGATGATCTGGTTGTCTGTGATTTTGTTGGTTTTCAGGCTGCTTTTGAAAAGATTGTATAACATTTTGAACATTAGACAACACTGAGCTGAACTGTGATAGATGATTTTGTAGATCTTGGACGTTCATCCGTTTAACAATCCCCATAATTTGTCCGAGAGCGTCCGTTGCACTTTGAGACGATTGCTCTTTCTCGGCCTCTTCCTGTTGCTTTGCACCGTTTTTTTCACCCGTTGTCTCCCCTTGATTATACGAACTCCATTGCTCATGATCTCCGCCCAGTACACTCCATTCTTCAAATAATTCTTGGAGTGTCCTTCTGCCATCCTTTACTTCCTTTGCTAGAAAAGGGTGCTCTTTCATAAATTGCTTAAAATCTTTTACAGAAGGATGTAATCCCTGTTTCGACTCCACTTCTCATCACCCTCCTTATCCTCTTTATCAATACTTTACGCAGACGCCCAGTCCGATGTGCGCCCATTTTTAGCGAGCCCTATATACTAATCAAATTTTTCCAATAAAAAAGAAATATAAAAAGTTTACGTAAGTTTCCCTTAACAACCTTTTAGCTCCTTTTTACAATTGCCACGGCGTCATGAAGTTCTGAGTATAATATTCTTGGTAAACTCCTACTCCTAAATGAGTGAACTCCTTATGCAATATGTTCACACGATGCCCTTCACTGTTCAGCCATCCCTCAACGGAGGCTACACCGTCAATGTATTTAGCAGCAATATTTTCTCCAGCTAACATAAAAGGAACGTCGCCATTACTGAATCGATCCGATAATTCTCCATATGTCGGAGATGTATGAGAAAAATATTGGTTATTACTCATATCCATACTATGGAGATAAGCAACTTCCGCAACTTTTCCTTCCCATTCAAATGGATCTAATCCATGGCGTGAACGAATAACATTGGTGAAGTCAAAAATTTGTCTAGCATTCCCTGATTCAATTCTAGACCATTCGTCCTTAGAAAATACAGGGCGTTCCGGGAGTGATCCTCGATAAGAAACGGAGTAAGGTCGCTGCCTAATGAGAACATCATTTACAATGATTCTCATGCTAGATAGTTCCTTTGTGTATGAATCAAAATAAAATTGCACCCAATGACCACCTAACTCTGCAATCGGTCTCGTGTTTACATCTTCATCTGTCAATTCAAATTGGTAAACTCCTCCATCACTAGTTTTCACATCAACATTTTTCTGAAAATGTAAAAGCTCATTTATTTCATTATAGGTTTGCCCAAACGAAAGTGATTTGCCCCTAATATCACCTGTTAAGAAAACCGTTACAACTTGGTCATCTTCAATACCAATTTGCATATATGAATTATTAGAGGTTGGATAAATCCACCAATCATACCCATAAGCAGATAAGTCAATTCGTTTTGGTTCTCCAAATTCATCTGTTACCTCATCAGCAGTTAGGCCAATAAAGCGTTCATGTTCAGCAAACGAGACCTTCTCCTTTTCAATGAACGAATCATCTACGATAGAGGACACTTCTTCAACAGACTGTCTCTCATCATTTAGAACGACAGGTTGCTTGAACCATTCAGCTATTTCACCTTCATATACTTTTTCAAAAGCAACGATGGATAAGAATACCAAAAAGCCGCCAATAATCATATATTTCTTCTTCATATATTCCCCTCTCTCTAGTACCTGACCAGAATCAAATATATGAGCATGCTTTCGCCCTAATAAAATTCCTTACAATGAAAATTCGCAATGTACCCTGGTAATTCCTTTCACTAACTATGTAAGGTTCTGTCGGTTTTAAAGTCGAAAGTGTCGAACCGAGATAACCCATATAACACCGGCTCCGCTCACTGCTTGGAGGTTGTTCAAAAAGGGAAAACCACCCTTTTTGTTATTGAAATGGCATTGGCTCCTCTCGGTGCACGCAGTGCTATGAGAAAATCGCTCATAGCCCCGCTCAAATGATAACACCGGCTCCGCTCACTGCTTGGAGGTTGTTCAAAAAGGGAAAACCACCCTTTTTGAACAACCTCCATAAAACATTCACGATTAAGGCGTTGCAACCGAGGGGTTTTCATACTATCATAAGTAGAGTACATATTTGATGAAATTGGAGGCGGATTCGTAGTGAAATTTGAACATATTGAACTAGCAGATAAAGAATCGAAATTTGAAACACTTCGTTACGCTGCAGAATCAATTGGCTTTATCCACGCTGGTCAATGGGATTACAGACGTGTAACGTTTGATTACAAAATTATTAATCAAGGTGATGTGTATTACCTTCGTGTCCCAGCTTATGCTATTAAAGGTGACATTCCTAAAGATGATACAATAGTCAAGCTTATGACACCTATGCTTGGGAAACATTATTATCCCCATGGTGTTGAATACGAAGGAGAGACTTTCCCTCAACCGATTATTGATAAGTGTAATAAAAAGCTTGAGCTATTAAAGAAAATTCTTGAAACCAATTAAATCTAAAGACAAATAAGACAACAAGGTCCTAGCCTTGTTGTCTTATTTTCTTTCTTTTATTGTTACAATTCTAATCGAATCATTTGCACCACGTACCAATTCAAATCTCAGAGATCTATCTATGCTCTTTTCTTGACCATACTCATATAATGTGACACTTTCATCTACATCAACATGAAGTTCTCCTATTTCATCTTCATATACTGCTTTTACATCAAACTTATCCAGTTCTTTTGTAGTACCTTCACTATGTAAATCACTCGTATAACGCCTTAACGAATGATAATAGCTATTATTAGTAATTAAATATGGTTCAAGATTGTTAAAATCACCTGAATTAACCGATTGAATCATATTCTCTTTATACCTGTGTAAGAAAGTAGCTATCTCTTCTTCTTTTTCCCCTTCTATTAACGTCAGATGCTCTGGCTCTGACGAACATGCAGAAAGAAAAAATACGAACATTACAATAAAACAAATTTTTCGCATGGTAACGCCCCTTATTAATATAAGTACATGATTATTGACCAAGCATCATTATAACACATCCACTAATTAAAACTGCAATATTCACGATATTGTAAACGAGTTAAGGAAATTAAGTCGTTAGCCTGTTCATCTAGTTTCGTTCGTAATATAATAAAAGGAGCATTTCTGTTTATGAGAGGAGTCTCAAATTGGCAGCACTTATGACAAAGCGAACCTTTATTATTTTACTTACCATTTTAGCAATAATAATTGCAGGGTATTTTATATTACCCGTCTCAGTACCACTTATCTCAGCATTTGCAACAGCTCTTATTTTAACACCTGCTATAACAGCCCTTCATAAACGAGCAAAAATCAAACGAAATATTGCCGTTATGATTGTATTTACCTTGTTTGTTTTTTTTATTGGATTAGCAGGGTATTACATTACAACTCAAGCTGTAACGCAGGGAACACAAATAGTTGAAAATTTGCCTCAATATATAAACGATATTAATCGAGCTTGGCATAAATTCAATCGTAATCTAGAAGAGGAGTATGAAAACCTTCCTCCAGATCTAGTTCATGAAATTAATTTGCATGTAACTAATACACTAAGCAACATTAGAAATACGCTTGGCGAACGCAACTTAATTAACGATGTTGCGTCAATTATAACAAGTATCCCAAAATACTTAGTTACCTTTATCGTTTACTTAATCGCATTATTTCTCTTTATGCTTGAATTACCTACATTAAAGAATAAAGCATTTACTTATTTATCAGATCGTACAAAAGACAAAGTGAATTTCATGACTTCGCGTCTTACTTTTGTGATATGGGGGTTTTTCAAAGCACAGTTTTTAGTTAGTATTATTATATTTATCGTATCCTTAATAGGATTGTTGCTGATCGTTCCGGAAGTAGCACTGTTAATGGCTTTTATAATATGGATAATTGATTTTATCCCTTTAATAGGCTCAATCGCGATATTAGCACCTTGGGCAATATTTCAATTAATTGCTGGCAACACCACTACAGGTACTCAACTGCTTATTTTAGCTGCAGTCTTGCTTATCATTCGCCGTACAGTAGAACCAAAAGTTATGGGCCAACAAATCGGATTATCTCCACTTGCTACATTAATAGCGATGTATTTAGGGCTTATGTTATTTGGAGTGATGGGCTTTGTCATCGGCCCTCTTTTAGTAATCGCCTTTACTTCAGCTAAAGAAGCAGGAATCATTAAACTAAACATAAAAATATGAAATGGAAAAGAGCTTGGTCAATGACCAAGCTCTTTACTTTAATAATAAGGTGAAATCATAATATACACGATAACGCCTGTTAGACTAACATATAACCAAATTGGCATCGTCCATCTGGCAATTTTTTTATGACGTTCATTTTCCATATTCCATGCACGAGCAACAGATGTTAACGCAAGTGGAACGATGACAGCTGCTAATATAATATGTGTAATGAGGATAAAGTAATATATTCCAGCCATAACGCCTGTCCCACCATACGGAGTTGAAGCAGATAGGAAATGATGCGCAACATATGTTACTAAGAACAAAGTTGTTGTAATAAACGCTGCATAAATAAAGCGACGATGAACCGTTACATTTTTCTTTAAGATTGCGATGAGAGCTCCTACTAAGAATAGAAACGTAAAACTATTAAAAATTGCATTAAGCATTGGTAGAATGGTCACATCAAAAGCTGTGAAATTTTCTACACCGGGTAAACCCGCAAGAAGAGCTACCAACCCATTAATTAAAATTGTAATAATAATGATAGCTGGTTTGTAATTTCGCTTTCTATGCGATTGCCCTAAAACACTTTGATTATTATGTTGGTTCATTTAATCACACCTTTTTTTGATAATCAATTACACTGTTCATTATACACTAAAAAGCGATCTCAAAAGCTACACTGCTCTTTACAATCTATTGAACAGATTATTATTACCAAACAAAGGGTGACTCGTATACGAGTCACCCTTTGCCTACTTTTTAGTATTTTGTAATTCCGAGTAACAACATTAATGCTGCAATTGTAGGCATCGTAACGAAGATACCGGAAATCATAAATGCCGTTGCCCAACCATGATCCTTATCTTTTAAATGCATGAAGAAAATCAATTGGAGAGCAAGTTGTATCATTGCTAAGATCAGTATAAATGGTATAGCAAATGAACGTGGAATAAGATCTGCTCCAACAGCTAAAAACGATAAGATTGTTAAGAAAATCATTAAGGCAAAAACAACAATCTGCTTACGGATTTCCTTACTCGTCTGACGTTTTTCTTCTTCAGTCATTGCACTTTTCTCAAATGGTGTACTTAAGTTATCTGCCATGACTAAACCCCCTATAATACTCCCATAAGATACACAACTGTGAAAATAAATACCCACACAACATCAATGAAGTGCCAGTATAAACTAGCTAAATAAAATTTAGGAGCATTTGTTAATGTAATGCCACTCTTATTGTAGCGAATAAGCAGAACCATTATCCAGCACAAACCAAAAGCAACGTGAGCACCGTGCAATCCAACAAGTGAGAAGAATGATGATGCAAATGCACTTGTTGTAAAGCCTAGCCCGTGGTGTACATACTCATAGAATTCGTAAATCTCGAATCCTAAGAATCCTAAACCTAATAATACGGTAACCCACATCCAAATTTTAAATGTACCAAACTTATTTTTCTTCATTGCAAACATTGCTAATACACTCGTCAAACTACTTGTTAAAAGTAGCATAGTCATAATGAAAACAAGTGGTAAGTGAAACATTTCTTGTGACGTAGGACCATCAGCAACACCGTTTCGAAGTCCTAAGTACGTTCCAAAAAACGTTGCAAAAAGAATTGTTTCCCCGCCAAGGAAGAACCAGAAACCGAGAAATTTGTTTTTACCTTCTAGTGTCGCTCTCTCCGGATGCGAAGGAAGCCCTTTTGAAGTATCTACATGACCCGCCATTTCTTAGTTTCCTCCTTTCTTAAGGTCCGCTTTCACTTGCTCAACAGGAACATAATAGCCATGATCCTCTTTCACCGAGCGAACAAACATTGCACCAAAAGTAATTGCTAAACCGCCAATTGCAACAATCCAAGGATTCATGATTGGATTTTCCATGTTCATCATGATAAATCCAAACCCTGCAAAGAATAAACCTACAGAGATAATCAATGGAAGAATTGAACCATTTGGCATGTGAATTGCTTGAACTGGTTCAGCTGGCTTCATAGTGCCATCTCCATGAATTTTTTCATAGAATAACGGATCTAACGAACGAACTTGTGGTGTTTGTGCAAAGTTGTACTCAGGTACTGGAGTTGGTGTTGACCACTCAAGTGTACGAGCATCCCAAGGGTCAGCAACAGTTACACGCTCACCTTTAACTGCAGAATAGATAACATTAATCACAAGAAGGATGACACCTGCTGACATGAAGAATGTTCCAATTGTACTAATAAAGTTAAATGTATCAAGTCCCTGATCGCCAAGGTATGTGTAAACACGACGCGGCATCCCCATAAGACCTAATAAATGCTGAACGAAGAACGTTAAGTGAAAACCAATATAAAAAATCCAGAAAAATAGTTTTCCAAGAGTTTCATTCAACATGTGCCCAAACATTTTTGGATACCAGTAGAAAAGACCAGCAAATAATGCTAATACAATACCACCAACAATAATGTAGTGGAAATGGGCAACTACAAAGTACGTATCATGATATAGATAGTCAACTGGTGCCATTGCAAGCATAACCCCTGTTACCCCACCAAGTACAAATGTTGGTACGAAAGATGATGCAAATAACATGGACGTGTTAAATGTAATTTTCCCGCCCCACATCGTAAAGAGCCAGTTAAAGATTTTAATACCAGTTGGAACTGCAATCGTCATCGTTGCAACCGCAAAGATTGAGTTAGCAACTGGTCCCATCCCTACTGTAAACATATGGTGAGCCCAAACCATGAACCCTAAGAAAGCGATAAGTATAGTTGCAAATACCATTGCTGTATATCCAAATAGACGCTTTCTTGAGAATGCTGGAATAACCTCAGAAATAATACCAAAAGCAGGTAATACTAGTATATATACTTCTGGGTGACCAAAAATCCAAAAAATATGTTGCCATAAAACGACATTACCACCCATGTTTGGAATGAAGAACTGTGCTCCAAAAATGCGGTCTAACATAAGAAGAGCAAGACCAGCAGCAAGTGGTGTAAAAGCAAATAAAATTAATGTAGAAGAAATAAATGATGACCAAACAAACAATGGTAGGCGCATCATCGTCATTCCAGGTGCACGCATATTAATAATTGTTACTAGGAAGTTAATAGCAGAAATTAAAGTTCCGATACCAGAAACCTGTAAACCTAGTACGTAAAAGTCAAGCCCTACTCCTGCATAATCACGACTTGATAGTGGCACATAGGCTGTCCATCCAGCATCGGGTCCCCCACCAAAGAACCAACTCATACTAAGTAATATACCACCAGATAGGAAAATCCAAAATCCTAATGCGTTCACAAATGGAAACGCAACATCTCGTGCTCCAATCTGCAGTGGTATGACATAGTTCATAAATGCAAATAATAATGGTGTGGCAGCTAAAAATAGCATGATCGTACCATGCATCGTAATGAATTCGTTAAATGTTTGACCACTTAAGAAATTCATCTCTGGATACATGAGCTGGATACGCATAAATAGCGCCATCACACCAGCTTTTACAAAGAAAAGCGTCCCTGCAATCAAATACATGATTCCAAGCTTCTTATGGTCAACCGTTGTTAACCAATCCCAAACAACGCTTTTTTCCTGTTTTTGTGCAGCCAAAGGGTTTACCTCCTTTTAAATCAATTTTAATTGTTTTGTACGTCTAATGAACGTAGATAAGCAATAAGCGCTTCCATATCTTCATCGCTCACTTGTGGAAATGCTGGCATATTATTTCCTTGTTTTAGTGACTCTGGATCACGAATCCAAGCTTCAAGATTCTCATCTGTGTTTTCTAAGTATCCTGCAATCACTTCACGATTTGCAAAGTCTGACAATGCAGGGCCAGCCGCTGTTCCCATGCCACCAATAGCATGACATCCGATACAGCCTAATCCGTCAGAACCAAATATTTCACGCCCTTGTTGTGCAAGAGTTTCTGTTGGCTCTTCCACTTCTGCTTGCATTCCTGCAACCCAAGCATCATACTCATCCCGCTCAAGTGCAATTAGTTTAAAATCCATGAGAGCATGTGAAGGACCACAAAGCTCTGCACACTTTCCTTTGTAAACTCCTGGTTCATCAGCCTCTAACCAAATATGGTTTGTAATTCCAGGAACCGTATCAAGCTTACCACCTAAAGCCGGTACCCAAAAAGAGTGCAATACATCTTGAGCATGTAATTCAAAAATTACTTTTTCCCCTACTGGAATGTAAACTTCTTGTCCAGCAGTAAATCCTTCATCTTCGTAATCAAATTGCCACCAGAATTGGTGACCCGTAACTGTAATATAGACTGTATCTTCCCCAACCTCAGGGTCTGGCTCTGTATCAGCTAACATAAATTGTCCTGTAATTGTTGGAACAGCTAAAATTGTTAACAAGATAATTGGGATTACAGTCCATGTAATTTCAAGTGCCGTATTTCCGTGTACTTGCTTAGGAATCTCGTCGTCTCCAGGAGCTCGACGGTACTTAGCAAGAATAATGAAAAAGATAGCAAATACGACAATACTCACGAAGGCCATTACATACAACGATAAAAGCATGTTGTCGAATATCCATTGTGATTGTGGTCCCTTTGGATCAAGGGCAGTTAAGTTCGTCTCTCCCAAACAACCCGTTAATACAAACACGAGCAATGAAAGAGGTAGAAAACGCCAAGCAGTTTTCCAAAGTTTCATCTGACAATCCAACCTCACTTTCATTAAGTAGTTAAAACTACAAATAAGATATATATCTACAGTCATTATTCATCTTAATATCTAGATAAGAAAACTTAGAGATATCAATAATTATTAAATATGAACAATAACCATAAGAACAAATAAAATAGTTAAATAGTTGAGCGAGTATACAAACATTAACCTAGCCCATTTAATGTCATCTTTCATCTTAAAGCCAGCAAATCCTAAAATAACCCATCCTAAACCTAGCAATGCAGCAATGACCGTATAAACGATCCCAAAAGGATAAAGCATTAATGAAACTGGCAGTAGTGCAATGACATATACAACCATTTGACGCTTAGTCACTTCAAAACCAGCGACAACTGGTAACATTGGAATGCCAGCTGCACGATATTCTTCAACACGTTTCATTGCAAGTGCAAGGAAATGTGGTGGTTGCCAAAAGAACATTATAAAGAATAAAATCCAAGCGAATGTGTGTAAACCTCCATCTATTGCTGCCCACCCAATCAATGGCGGGACCGCACCTGAAAAGCTACCCACAATTGTGTTCAATGTTGTGGTACGCTTTGTCCACATCGTATATAGGACCACATAAATAAATAATCCTATTAACCCAATAACAGCTGCTGTTGCTGTTGTGAGCGCCAAGAAGCCAATCCCTACTGCAGCCTGCAATAAGCCTACTAACAAGACATGGTTTGCTGAAAAACGACCTGTTACCGTTGGTCGATCTTTTGTACGTTCCATAATATGATCAATATCTCGATCAATGTAATTATTTAACGTACATCCACCTGCCATAACAAGTGCGGCTCCTATTAACGCAAAGAACATGGTTGTTAAATGTGAACCTAATCCTATACCTGTATAAACGGCCGCTAAATAAATACCGGCAAATGTCGTAATCAAATTAGACGTGACAATCCCTTGTTTGGCTAGAACCAAATAATCCTTCCATGACTTTTGCTGACTAACAGCGACTGATGAATCAGGACTAGATATAACTTCTGGTGCTTTCAACACTGTATTAGTCTTATTCATCATTTCTTCACCCCCTTTGTAGAGTCAACCAATTCAAGCACTTCTACAAAAAATAAATTAGGCCTAAATACTTCACCTAATGTGCTACAAATCACATTATATCTTAAAATCTACTTTGTTTCATCAAAATCATGAGTTTCACATTATCTTCACATTTACAGTTGTCCATAAAAATTTCACCTTAGTAAAATTGACATTTCTACTGATTGTTTTTAAGATCAAGTAGCAAAGAAGATTTCCATTGCTTACTCTAGCATATATCTTAACAATTTTATAGAAGGAAAGGTGAATTGAATGCATAAAAGATTAAAAATCTACGGCATTCTGTCCTCCATTGGCCTACTTATTGTACTCCTGCAAGGTGCACTCGTGACTAAGACTGGTTCTGGAGAAGGGTGCGGAGCAACATGGCCATTATGTTTTGGAGAGGTTATTCCAGTAAATCCCGCTATCGAAACAATCATTGAGTATAGTCATCGCATTGTGTCTGGCTTAGTTGGAGTGATGATCATCATTCTCGCTATTTGGTCATGGAAACAGCTAAAACACGTGAGAGAAGCGAAATTCATGTCCATTACCGCAGTAGTTATGATTATTTTTCAAGGATTACTTGGTGCGGGCGCCGTTGTGTTTGGTCAATCAAAAGCTATACTAGCTCTTCATTTCGGAATTTCAGCCATGTCGCTTGCATCTGTTGTACTTTTAATGATCCTAGCATTTGAAGATGGAAAGCCATATCGAATTGCCCCTAAAGTATCGACAGCTTATAAGACGTTTTTCTTTTTTGTTATCACATACTGTTACGTCGTTATCTATACTGGTGCATACGTAAAACACACAGAGTCAACGTTAGCATGTGCTGGGTTTCCATTATGTAATGGCCAACTCTTCCCAGGGTTTGTAGGACCAATGGGAGTTCAGTTCTTACATCGAGTTGCCGCAACCTTACTTGTTGTTTTACTATTTATTCTAATGCTTTGGACAATTAGTCGCTATAAAAATGAGGTAGTTCTTGTTTGGACAAGTATCATTGCTTTTTTCCTTGTAATCCTTCAAATGATTAGTGGTATTTCTGTTATCTTTACTCAAAATGAGCTATTATCAATTGGGCTGATGCACGCACTAATTATTTCAATCCTATTTGCAAATTTAACGTACATGGCAATGGTTTTACTTCGAAGACCATATAAAGGATAATTTAAAAAATGACAGCAGCTCGCTGTCATTTTTTCAGTTATTGCCCAATTAGTACAAATTCATACTTTCTACTTTTCATTACTCGTAAAACATCCCCAAAAAAAAGCTGATCTAAGGAGTTGATTACGACTCCTTAGATCAGCAATATCTATCACATCAATTCAATTAACAAATCTCCTGTTAATATCGGATCTCCATCTGAAACAAATACTTCTTTCACAACACTATCAAATTGCGCTTGTACAGTCGTTTCCATTTTCATTGCTTCTGTAATCATTAAATGATCTCCCTTTTTCACTTTATCACCTTTAGATACTAGAGTTTTCACAACAGTTCCCGGCATGGAAGCCCCTATCTGATTGGGATTATCCTTGCCCACTTTAGGACGAGCAACGGATGAAGATTTAACATTTTGATCCTTAATGATTACTTCACGAGGCTGTCCATTAAGTTCGAAGTAAACAATACGTGTTCCATCTTCTTTCGGTTTGGAGATAGACACTAATTTCACAATCAACGTCTTACCTTTTTCAATTTCCACTTGGATTTCTTCTCCTAGACGTAATCCATAGAAAAATGTTGGAGTATCAAGTACAGATACATCGCCGAATTGTTGACGGAACTGTTCAAATTCCATAAAAACTTTTGGATAGATCGCATATGAAAGCATGTCATGACTTGTTACTTGCCTATCAATTTTGTTGAAAAGAAATTCTTTTACCTTTTGAAAGTCAAAAGGTTCCATGGACTCCCCGGGTCTTCCTTCAATTGGTTTTCTTCCTTTTAGTACAATCTCTTGTAGTTTTTTAGGGAAGCCTTGATAAGGCTGGCCAAGTTGTCCTTGAAATAATTCAACAACCGAATCTGGAAAATCTAAAGACTGCCCTTTTTCATATATAACTTGTTCTGTCAAATCATTTTGAACCATATACAAAGCCATATCCCCAACAACTTTAGATGAAGGCGTAACCTTTACAACGTCACCAAACATATCATTTACAGTTCGGTACATCTTTTTGACTTCGTTCCATCTTGCGCCAAGTCCAACTGCTTTTGCTTGCTGCTGAAGATTACTATATTGCCCACCAGGCATTTCATGCTCGTATACTTGTGTATGTGGAGAATTCATTCCACTTTCAAAACCAGCATAATATTTACGGGTGTGCTCCCAGAATTCACCTAGTTGCTCAAGTGATTGAATAGAAACGTTGGGTTGGCGATTTGAGCCACTTAGTGCATAAAATAAACTATTTGCACTAGGCTGAGAGGTATGGCCTGCCATAGAACTTACAGCTACATCAACTATATCAACTCCTGCTTCGATAGCACGTGCATAAGTGAACAACCCATTCCCACTCGTGTCATGTGTATGAAGGTGTATTGGAATCTCAATTGAACTCTTAAGTTCAGTAACAAGTTGATAAGCGGCTTCCGGTTTAAGTAAACCTGCCATATCTTTTATTCCCAAGATGTGAGCACCTGAGCATTCTAACTCTTTAGCCAAGTTCTTATAATACTGTAAATCGTATTTAGAGCGTGACATGTCTAAAATATCTCCCGTGTAGCACATTGAAGCTTCTGCAATCTTTCCACTTTTCCTCACTGAGTCGATAGCTAAGGTCATCCCTTTAACCCAATTTAGACTATCAAAGATCCGGAACACATCAACTCCTGCATCTGATGATTTCTCTACAAACTCTTCAATTACATTATCAGGATAGTTTGTATATCCAACTGCATTTGAAGCACGGAGTAGCATCTGGAAAAGAACATTTGGAGCCTGTTTTCGTAAAGTTAATAAACGCTCCCAAGGATCTTCGTGCAAGAAACGCATAGTAACATCAAATGTTGCTCCCCCCCACATCTCCATTGAAAATAAATTAGGAAGCATTCTAGCAGTTGGTTCTGCTATTTGTTTTAAATCATGAGTTCGAATTCTTGTTGCGAGTAAGGATTGATGAGCATCACGGAACGTAGTATCTGTTAACAGAACTTCTTTTTGTTCCTTTACCCAATTAGCTACTCCTTCAGCTCCTTTTTCATCTAGTATCTGTTTTGTCCCATTTGGAATTGGATCTGTATATTTTAATTTAGGCACTGGTGCTTGATCAAATATCGGCTTCTTTGTTCTTTCTAGGCCAGGATAGCCATTCACAATTGTTTCCCCAATAAAGGATAGCATTTTTGTTCCTCGGTCTTTGCGCTTTGGAAACACAAAAAGTTCCGGCGTCTTATCAATAAAAGATGTATTATATTCTCCATTTAAGAACTGATGATGTTGAACAACATTCTCTAGAAAAGCGATATTCGTTTTAATTCCACGAATTCGGAATTCCCGTAAATTTCGCAACATTTTTGCTGCCGCACTCTCAAATGTTAGCGCCCATGTTGACACCTTTACGAGTAAGGAGTCATAATACGGTGTAATAATAGCACCTTGAAACCCGTTCCCTGCATCGAGCCTAACACCAAACCCTCCACCAGAACGGTAAGCATTAATTCGACCTGTATCTGGCATAAATCCATTGCTTGGGTCTTCTGTAGTCACGCGTGATTGTATCGCGTACCCATTGCAGTTTATATTTTCTTGAGAGGGAATACTAAGTTTTGCAGCATGTAGCTGTTCACCATCAGCGATTAAGAGCTGTGACTGAACGATATCGACACCTGTGACCATTTCGGTAATCGTATGCTCTACTTGTACACGTGGATTTACTTCAATAAAATAAAATTCACCTGAATCAGTTACTAGAAATTCAACGGTTCCTGCATTCACATACCGAATGTTTTCCATAAGTTGAACAGCAGCTTGGCAAATTTTTTCTCGAACATTACCCGTAAGAGAAACACTTGGAGCAATTTCTACGACTTTTTGATGCCTACGTTGTACAGAACAATCACGTTCATAAAGATGAACAATATTCCCATGCTTGTCTGCTAAAATCTGAACTTCTATATGTTTAGGATTTTCAATAAACTTCTCAACATATACTACGTCATTACCAAATGCTGATTTCGCTTCTGATTTTGCACGCTCATAAGATTCTTTTAGGTCCTCTGCATTCCGTACAATTCGCATTCCTCGTCCACCACCGCCAAGAGCAGCCTTAATAATAAAAGGAAATCCGTGCTTTTTAGAAAATGCTTGAACAGCCTCTAGGCTTTGAACCGGTCCATCACTACCTGGAATAACAGGTAGATTGGCTTTTAATGCCTGTTCACGAGCTTGAACTTTATCACCAAACATGACAAGATGTTCTAGCTCAGGTCCTATAAAGATAATCCCTTCCTCGTGACACCTTTTGGCAAAATCAATATTTTCTGACAGAAATCCATAACCAGGATGAATGGCATCAACATCATGCAATTTAGCAGTTTCAATAATTCCTTCAATATCTAAGTACGCCTCAATTGGCTTCTTACCCTCACCAACTAAATATGCTTCATCCGCTTTGTAACGATGATAAGAACCAGAATCTTCTTTTGAATAAATAGCGACTGTTCGGATATGTAATTCTGTACACGCTCGAAAGATTCGAATAGCAATTTCTCCTCGGTTTGCTACCAATACCTTCTTAATGTTTACAAGTCCATTCATAATCTGCCTCCTCATTCCCTTAAAAATCGTCTCTTTTCATTGTACGTTTGTGTTTATATTTTCTGCCAAATGTAGCTTTATATGTTGAACGAACTGAGCTAAAGCTATAATCTAGTATAGATACTATAAGGACTATTTTGCAATAAATATTTAGATACCAAAAGCGCTTTCTTTCTTTGAAAACAAAAAAATAAAAATCAAGCTATTGTTTAATAGCTTGATTTTTATTTTTGCACAGACGCTTCATGAAGATCATCAAGTTTCCGTTGTAATTCGGCTAAAATTTGTTTTCCGATCTCATCGTTTACTAAGCCGAGGCGCACTGCAAAGTCTATCTCTCTGGATAACCCAAACATTTGTGTATCTAGAACCTCTTCATAGAGAGGACACTGTGGCATTGTTAAATTCTCCAACTGAACTTCAATAAGCTGACGAATTTTATCCGCATCTGATTTCAGAAGGGCAAATGCTTTTTCTTTATCTCCAGTCACCATTTCTGCTGACATGTTGATCCCCTCCTTGTTGTGATTTTCCCTTGTCTTAATAGTATCTTTTTCATTCAAAAATTGCAATGATTTTCACACGCACTCAAGTAATGATGTCGCCTGCTTTAAAATATACTTAAATGATATTGACTTGATAATAGTTCTAGTAGCTTCATTCCCGCAATGCTATTCCCTTTTTCATCCAATGCAGGTCCATAGATTCCAATCCCAATCCCTCCTGGCACAGCACCTACGATCCCACCTGAAACGCCACTTTTGGCTGGTATCCCCACACGAATTGCAAATTCACCTGAGGCATTATACATCCCGCATGTAACCATAAATGTTTTTACTAATCGAGCAATTTCAGTTGGAATAATAGAATAACTGTTATCAGGGTGCTCCCCATGGTGCGCTAAAGCATAACCTATTTTCGCTAAATCCTCACAGTCCACTTCAATGGCACACTGCTTTGTATAAAAATCAAGTAGCTCATCTACATCACCAGTAATAACATGATGTTGCTTCATAAAATAAGCTAAAGATCGATTTAAATCAGCTGTTTCAAATTCCGATTTTGCGACTCCTTTGTTGTAAGAAATATTGTTGTTCCCACTCAATTCTCTTACAAAATGGACTACCCTATTTAACTTTTCTTCGTTAGACTCACCTTTTATAAGAGAGCTTACCGCTAGGGCTCCTGCATTAATCATTGGGTTAAGTGGTTTAGATGGAACATGAGATTCTAATTTGGCAATCGAATTAAAAGGATCCCCTGTTGGTTCCATCCCAACCTTTTCAAAAACATATTCTTCGCCATGATCCATTAAAGCTAATGCTAATGTTAATACTTTGGATATACTTTGTAATGTAAACAACTTATGGTGTTCCCCTTCACTAAAGCATGTAGCACTCCCATCAAAAATAGCTACAGCTACATCACTTTGATTCGCTGTAGCTAGTGCAGGTATATAATCAGCCACTTTCCCTGATGCAGTATACTTTTTCACTTTTTCGATCATTACCTTTAAATCTTGTTCATATCGACAAACCATTATTATCACTCCACTTACTTCAAAATTTAATTGTAATTATTAGCTTTACCAAAAGTGACAAAAACTACGAAACACTTTATACTTTAAATGACTTTATATAGGAGGGGACATCATGCAAGAATTTGTTTTTTTTATTAATGGCGATGTTAACCATCCACTAACTGTTGATCCAACTGTGTGGATTTTTGATGAGCGAAAGGTTGACCTCGATACATATTTTGAGGAATTGGAAACGAAAGATGATGAGGAGACGGCCTATAAGAAAGCAATATCTGCTCAATGGGATAAAGAGATAACAGAAGGTTCGGAACCTCCGAACCCAAATAAAAATGGCAATGAGATTAAATATGAAAAACAAAAGCTTATTAATGGTTCTTTCGGTATGCCTCTAAAACCTTTTTTGGACAATACAGGACCTAAAGAGGGAGTTACAGAGGTAGAAGTCATTCAAAAAGATGGAACGATCCAAAACTTCAAGTATTCAGACATTCGTGCTGGAATCGTTGGTTTTTCCCATAAAGGACAACCTTTAAGAGATAATGGACCGATTCACTTTTACTTCGGAGACGGCTCTAACCAGAAATCACCTATAAAAAATGTATGTAAATTTAAACTGCTTCAATCGTAGGGCTTGTACAAAAAGAATTATGCTTTCTAAATTCTAGAATTCCTTCACTTATGTAAACTCCGTTAAGAGTTTGCATGGTGTACACTGAATGTACAAAATTAAAAGGATCTGTCTTCAAGAATAATTTAACGTTTTTTAGAGGACAGATCCTTTTTATCTGTTAAGATTTGATTGAGTTAATCAAGGAAGGTAGCAGCCCCGCTTAATGCGAAGAGTTTGTTCTATAACTAAGCCTTTTAAAACCAAAATCTACAATAAATCTGCTGCTAATTGTGCTAATCCTGAACGTTCGCCTTTCACTAATTTCACGTGCCCACTTACGGTCTGGTCTTTAAATTTTTCTACTACATATGTTAACCCATTATTATATTCATCTAAATACGGATGATCAATTTGTTGTGGGTCTCCCATTAAGACTATTTTACTTCGCTCACCTACTCGCGTTAAAATAGTTTTCACCTCATGTTTTGTTAAATTCTGAGCCTCATCAATAATGATGAATTGATCTGGTATACTTCGTCCGCGAATATAAGTTAATGCCTCTACTTGGATAGAGCCCATCCCTGCTAATATTCGATCAAGCTCACCCGGTTTTTTTGTATCAAATAGAAACTCTAAATTATCATATATTGGTTGCATCCAGGGTCTCAATTTCTCTTCTTTCTCTCCAGGTAAATAGCCAATATCCTTGCCTAAAGGAACGACCGGTCTTGCCACAACTAGTTTCTTATATTTACCTAAATCCTCCGTTTGCATAAGGCCAGCTGCTAGTGATAATAAAGTTTTTCCTGTACCTGCTTTTCCAATCATCGTAACGAGGTTAATATCCTCTCTAAGCAATAGTTCAAATGCCATTCGTTGCTGAACATTTCGCGAGCGAATCCCCCATACATGATCTGGCTCACTAACAAACGGCTTTACTTTCTTGCCATCTGGCTCAACCTTTCCAAGAGCTGAGCTAGAACTTCCAAGTGCATCTTTCATAATTATAAATTGATGTGGGTAAAATGGGTGCTTTGTTAATTCTGATATTGCAATTTCTCCATTGGCAAAAAAAGTTTTCATTACATCTGCATCGACATAAATTTCTACATAACCAGGATAAACATGATCAAATTCAACAACACGATCACTTAAAAAATCTTCCGCCGGTAAACCTAATGCATCAGCTTTTACCCTTACAAGAGCATCCTTGCTAACGAGATAAACGTCTCTTCCGTCAGCTCGCTCTTGTTCCTCAATCATTAAATTAAGAGCTACTGCTATTATACGATTATCATTTGTCATTTCTGCAAAGGAATCTTTTAGCCTAAGAAAAGACCTATGATTTAATTCAACTCTCAGTTTACCTCCGGATTCAATTGGGACACCTTCATGTAACTTCCCCATCCCTCTAAGGTTATCTATTAATTTTGAAAATTGACGTGCATTTCGTCCAATCTCGTCCATATAACGTTTTTTAGAATCAACCTCTTCTAGTACAACCGCTGGTATGACCACTTCATTATCCTGAAATGAAAAGATGGAGTAAGGATCCTGTAAGAGTACGTTCGTGTCCAATACGTAGATTTTTTTCAACATTCCGCCTCCTGACTAAAGAATCGTTTGTCAACTACTTCTTACTAATCAAGTTATGCAGATTCAACAAGTTGGTCCCATATTAGACCAAGACTGTTCAATCAATCTTCTTATTATTGAATGTATGATCAAGCTGTCAAAGTTAGACGAAGGAATCACGATTCCTTCACATTATCTATAAAAAAAGCTCAAATAATGGACATTTTATATATCCACGATTTGAGCTCCCAATAAAATCATCCTTTTTTTAATGCTTCCATCACTTGACGATCTAATTTTGCTGCAGCTTCTGCATCATATGTCTTTTCATAACTAGGCTCCGTCATCATCTTGGCACCGTAAAACATAACGTCACGAACTTCATTTACTTCAAGTTCAATAAGCGCTAATTTCAATGGAACCCCTTCCATTTTTTCTAAAACAATTCGCGCTAAACCAGCGATCGAATAAGTAGACCCATTTGCGATCAAACTCATTACTACACCTTCATTCGCTTTAATATTCTCTAGGATGCGAGAACGATTATCGATTGCAAATCTTATTTTTTGTAATGTTGGTGCATAGACCCAAGAAATAGCATTTACATTAGGTATACCTTTTTCAAAATCAACTGTAGCAATCGTTACATATCGTTCCTTCTGAAGTAGTGGTAACATTTCTTCGGTTAATCCTTGCTCTACTTGATTGGCCATTTTTAACCCTCCAATGCTTCACAATTCATTTTTATATTCCATTCTATCATACCATTAATTTAAGAGTTTGTTCAAAATGGAATAACTTTTTTTGATTTGAATAAACTCGACGTTATATGCTTTTTAACCTGCTATGAGTGGGTTCTCTTAGTTGACGCATCAACGATTAGAGCTGCAGTAATTAATTTAAATGATCAAATATTATAATGGAGATGGCTTTTTCCAACAAAATTGCTTAAAATGAAAGGAGAATGGAGTGATTGTACCCATGCGAGTTAAATGTGTTCTTTGTGATAAAATTGATAAATTAGATGATCATTTGCCTTTAGCTAAGCGCTTACGGAATCGACCTATTCATACTTATATGTGTGATGAGTGCTATGAGCGTATTAGAGTACGGACAGAAGCAAGAAAAGAAACAGGCTTATTTCAATTAACAGTCAAGAAAAAAGAAGAGAGCGAGTGGCTTTAAACACTTAATATGGTACCTGTAGTTAGGACACTTGAAAAAGAGTGTTTTATCTACAGGTATTTTTTTATATACTTGAATTTCA